>JAXDKT010000076.1:0-30176 GCA_034666965.1 Chloroflexota bacterium
CTTCGGCCGCATCTTCTACAACCAGGCGCGCATGTCCGCCGCCGGCATCCCGCAGGTCGCGCTCGTCATGGGCTCCTCGACCGCCGGCGGGGCGTACGTCCCGGCGATGAGCGACGAGTCCGTCATCGTCCGCGGCACGGGCACGATCTTCCTCGGCGGCCCGCCGCTCGTGAAGGCGGCGACCGGCGAGGACGTGAGCGCCGAGGACCTCGGTGGCGCCGAGGTGCACACCCGTCACTCCGGCGTGGTCGATCACGAGGCACTCGACGACGAGCACGCCCTGGCGCTCGGCCGCTCGATCGTGGCCAACCTCAACCGGCGCCCGCCCATGCCGCCCTGGGACCGGCGGGCGTCCGAGCCACCCGCGGTCGCGCTCGAGGGTGACGAGGTCACCGGCCAGGCTCATCTCTACGCCGCGATCCCGACCGACCTGCGTCGGCCCCTCGAGATCCGAGAGGTGATCGCCCGGCTCGTGGACGGCAGTCGCTTCCACGAGTTCAAGCCGCTCTACGGCGAGACCCTGGTGACCGGCTTTGCCCACCTCGACGGCTTCCCCATTGGGATCGTGGCCAACGACGGAATCCTGTTCTCCGCCTCGGCCCTCAAGGGCGCCCACTTCATCGAGCTGTGCGCTCAGCGCCGGATCCCGCTGGTCTTCCTCCAGAACATCACCGGCTTCATGGTCGGGCGCGAGTACGAGGCCGGGGGCATCGCCAAGGACGGCGCCAAGATGGTCATGGCGGTGGCCTGCGCGGAAGTGCCCAAGTTCACCGTCGTGGTGGGCGGCTCGTTCGGGGCCGGCAACTACGCGATGGCCGGTCGGGCCTACGGGCCGCGCTTCCTGTGGTCGTGGCCAAACAGCCGGATCTCGGTGATGGGCGGCCAGCAGGCGGCCCGGGTCCTATCGACGGTCCGCGGCGACCTTGCCGACGATGCCGAGCGGGATGCGTTCGAGGCACCCATTCTCGAGCGTTACGAGGCCGAGGGCAGTCCCTACTTTGCGACCGCGCGGTTGTGGGACGACGGCGTGATCGATCCACTCGATACCCGACGCGTGCTGGCGCTGGGCATCGCCGCCGCCCTCCATGCACCGATCCCCGAGACGCGCTTCGGCGTCTTCCGGATGTGAGATCCAGCCGTCGCCGGCAGCGACCCGCCGTCGGGTAGCATCGCGCCATGGCGCATGTCAGCCGCTTCTCGATCGCGCCGGTCAGGAGCCTGGGTCTCGAGCACCCCGAAGCGATCGACGTGACCGAGGTGGGAGTCGTCGAGGACCGACGGTTCTTCCTCGCGGATGAGGGCAACCGGCTCGTCGACCGGATCGTCATCGGCGAGCTGGTACGGATCGCCGCCCATACGGATCCGGAGGCCACGACCCTCCGGTTGACCTTTCCCGACGGCCGCGCCCTCGAGGACGAGGTCCGCCTCGGGGAAGCGATCGAGACGCCGATCCACGGTCGGACGGGCGTCGGGCACGTCGTGGAGGGGCCCTGGGCCGAAGCACTCTCGGCGTTCTGTGGCCGGCCGATTCGCCTCGTCCGCTGCGACTGGCCAGCCGGCACGCGACGGGGCAACCCCACGAGCCTGGTGTCGAACGGTTCGCTCCAGGAGCTCGCCCGACAGAGCGGCGTCGACGCGGTCGACGGGCGGCGGTTCCGGATGCTGATCGAGCTCGACGGAATGGCACCGCACGAAGAGGACACCTGGATCGGTCGGCGGATCGCGATCGGCGCTGCGGTGCTGGCCATCACCAAGCCCGATGCCCGCTGTGCCATCACGACCCAGCATCCCGAAACGGGCGTTCGCGACCTCGACACCCTCCGGACGATCATCGCCTACCGCGGCCTGGCCGACGGCAAGAACGCAAACTTCGGGGTCCTGGGCGACGTCGCCCAACCGGGCCGGATCCGCCTCGGTGACGAGGTCACCGTCCTCGACGCTGGCTCGGCCCGATGACCGACGCCCTGAGGATCGAGCGGACCTGGCCCGGCGGCGTCGTGGCCACGGTGACGCTGTCGAAGCCGGACCGCCACAACGCCTTCGACGCGTCGCTCATCGCCGAGCTGCGCTCGGCCTTCCTCGGCCTCGCTCGGGAAGAGCCGGCCAGTCTGCGGGCTGTCGTCCTGGCCGGCGCCGGACCGTCGTTCTGCGCCGGTGCCGACGTCGACTGGATGCGGGCGGCCCTGACGCTCGACACCGAGGCCAACGAACAGGACGCCATGGCCATGGCCGAGATGTTCGAGGCGATCGACACCTGTCCTGTGCCCGTCATCGCCCGGGTCCACGGTGCGGCGCTGGGTGGGGGGATGGGCCTGTGTGCCGTCAGCGACCTGGTCATCGCCGAGAGCGGCGCACGGTTCGGCTTCACCGAGACGCGCCTGGGGATCCTGCCCGCGGTCATTGCTCCGTTCGTCATCGCCAAGATCGGCGAGAGCCATGCCCGGGCGCTGTTCCCCGGAGGTCGGCGGTTCGACGCGACACGGGCGGGCCGGATCGGCCTGGTCCACGAGGTGGTCGAGGGCGTCGTGGCGCTCGATGCCGCGGTGGAGGCGGCGATCGCCGACGTCCTGGCGGCCGGGCCGACCGCCGCGAGGGCCGCCAAGGCGATCGTGCGCGAGGTCCGTGGCCTGCCCCATGGCGCATCCAAGTGGCACACCGCCCGGGTCATTGCGCGCCAACGCCGGACGGCCGAGGCCCAGGAGGGTTTCGCCGCATTCAGCGAGCGACGACCGCCGGGCTGGGTCCCGCCCAAGCCCGACGCTCACGGATAGCGGCCGCCAACGACCTGTCCGTGGCGCCCCACACGAGGCGAAGCCTCCACGCCGTCCGGCTTGCGCGCCCGGCTCGCGAACGCGACAATCGCGCCATGGACCCACGTCCCGAATTGAGCCCGGCTGCGGCAGCACGCCTGCTGGGGACCTCGCCTCGAACGGTCCAGCGCTGGATCGCACAGGGCCGGTTTCCCGCTCGACGGGTCGGTGGGCGGTGGCGTGTCGCATATGGCGCACTTGACGCGTTCAAGACCGCGCACGAACGTGGCGAGACCCCGGAACCGCCGGAATCTTCGGTCGTCCGGGGGACCCGCTCCGAACCGATTCGCGCGCTCTTCGTCGCCAACCGCGGCGAGATCGCCGCTCGCATCCGGCGCACGACCGACCGGCTGGGCATCCGGGCGATCGTGCCCGGTGTCGATGGCCAACCGGAGGTCGACCTCCTCGACGGTCCCGCCCTGGTGGCCGCAGCCCGGTCCTCCGGCGCCGATGCCGTCCACCCTGGGTTCGGATTCCTCAGCGAGAACGCCGACTTCGCCGCCCTGGTGGTCGCTGCCGGGCTCCGCTGGGTCGGTCCGCCGGCGGAGGCCATCCGGGCGATGGGCGACAAGGCCGCGGCTCGGCGGCTGGCCGCGAACCTGGGCATCCCGGTCGTGCCCGGCTACGACGGTCTCGACCAGTCCGACGAGGCGCTCGGGGGCGCCGCGGTTGGGATCGGGGTTCCGCTCATCGTCAAGCCGAGCGCGGGCGGTGGCGGCAAAGGGATGCGGGTGGTCCGCGACCTTGCCGGGCTGGGCGAGGCGCTGGCCGCCGCCCGACGCGAGGCGCGGATGGCTTTTGGCGATGACCGGCTGGTCCTCGAGCGCTACCTCGAAGGGCCGCGCCACGTCGAGGTCCAGGTCCTGTTCGACGAGCACGGTCACGGCGTCCACCTGGGCGAGCGCGACTGCTCGCTCCAGCGGCGCCATCAGAAGATCCTCGAGGAGACGCCCTCGCCGGCCATCGATCGCCACCTGCGCGCTCGTCTCGGGAGCGAGGCGCTGAGGCTCGCGGGAGCGGTCGGGTACGTCAATGCCGGGACCTGCGAGTTCCTCCTGGACGATGGCGGCGAGCCCTACTTCCTGGAGATGAACACACGCCTGCAGGTCGAGCACCCCGTCACCGAGCTGGCCATCGAGCGAGACCTCGTCGCCGACCAGCTGCGGATTGCGGCCGGCGAACCGCTCGGCTTCGACCAGGTCCAGGCCGATGCGGCCCTGGCTCGGGGCCGTCACGCGATCGAGGTCCGGCTCTACGCGGAGGATGCCGAGGCAGGCTTCCTGCCGGCGGTGGGCCGGGTCGAGGCGCTCCAATGGCCGGCGGATCGGGATGGGACGATCCGGGTCGACAGCGGGGTCGCGCCAGGAAGCGTCGTCGACGAGCGGTTCGACCCGATGCTGGCCAAGATCGCTGCCGTCGGCCCCGACCGCCAGACGGCGCTGACGCGCCTGACCGAAGCCCTGGACGACACCATCGTGCTCGGCCTGATCACGAACCTCCGCTTCCTGCGCTGGCTGGTGCGCCAGCCGGTCACCGTCGAGGGCCAGGCGCGAATCGACTCGCTCAGCCGCATCTGGCCCCCGGCGGCGGGGCTCGGGGACGTGCCTGACGATGCCTGGTCGATCGCCGCCGGGCTCCTCGGGGCGACGACAGAGGGGCATGCCGCCGACGGCGGATCCGGCGGACGGCACGCACGGTCGACCGACGATCTGGGCAGCTGGGCCGGGGGCTGGCGGCTGAACGCACGGCCCCGGCTCCGCTTGATCCTCGACGGCGAGGTGGAGCGGACGGTCGACGTGCCGGACGGCGCCGTACCAGCCCGACAGGCGGTCCTGGCGGCGGACCGGACCGTCCACGTCGACGTCGACGGCCGGAGCCTGCCCTTCCGGGTGGCGTCCGCACCCGACGTCGATCGCGCGGTCCGCGCCGCGGCGGCACACCAGGCCAGCGGCCTCGGGCCCGTGACCGCGCCCATGCCCGGCGCGGTGCTGACGATCCACGTCGTGCCCGGAGCGACGGTCGCGGTCGGGGACCCGCTGGTCACCCTCGAGGCAATGAAGATGGAGCACGTCGTCGTGGCTCCCGGTCCGGGTACGGTCGGAGCGATCGATGTCGGGGTCTCGGACCAGGTCCGCCGCGGCCAGACGCTGATCGTCCTGCAGTGACCGACGGCGCCGGGCTTGGTACATTCCCGGCGAACGAAGGAGGCTCGGTGACCAAGTCCCTGCCAAAGACCCGCGACGAGCTGCTGGCTCTCCACGCCCAGGCTCGCCGTCGCCGGAACGCTGCCCCGCTCGGCGGCGAGGAGCATCAGGCCGCCTGCCAGGAGATTGCCGCGATCGAGGTCCGGATCGCCGAGATCGAGGCTCCCACGGTCGCCGCGGCCAAAGGCTGACCGGCGGTCATGACCGACGGGCCAGCCCAAGCTTCCGAACGTCACGTCCGGATCTACGAAGTCGGGCCGCGCGACGGCCTCCAGAACGAGGCGACGCCGGTTTCCGTCGAGGACAAGGTTCGTTTCGTCGAGCTGCTCGTGGCGGCCGGCCTGCGCGAGATCGAGGCGACGAGCTTCGTCAGTCCCAAGGCGATCCCACAGCTCGCCGACGCCGACGAGCTGCTGCCGGCCCTGCCCGACGTCACCGGTGTGCGCTACCCGGTGCTCGTCCCGAACATGCGCGGGATGGCCCGGGCCGAAGCCGCCGGAGCGGATGCGCTGGCCGTCTTCAGCGCCACCACCGACGCCTTCACCGAGCACAACATCGGGCTGTCGGTGGCCGACTCGCTGGACGCCTTCGCTCCGGTCCTCGAGCGGGCCGGCGAGCTCGGCTGGTGGCGCCGCGCGTATGTCTCGACGGCATTCGGCTGCCCGTACACCGGCCGGGTCGATCCGGCCCGGGCCGTCGAGCTCGCGCTCGAGTTGCTCGAGCTGGGCGCGGACGAGATCTGCTTCGGGGACACGATCGGAGTCGCAGTCCCGGACCAGGTCGCCGAGCTCACCGAACTGGCCACGGCGGCCGGTCTTCACCTGGACCGGCTGGCCTATCACTTCCACGACACCCGGGGTACGGCCCTGGCCAACGTCTCGGCCGGCCTCGCGGCCGGTGTCCGCTGCTTCGATGCCTCGACCGGAGGCACGGGCGGCTGCCCCTACGCTCCGGGGGCCTCGGGCAACCTGGCCACCGAGGACCTCGTGTACCTGCTCGACGCCGAGGGCTGGCAGCACGGCGTTCGGCTCGAGGCCGTCGTCGAGGCCGCGCGCTGGATCGCTGCCGCCCTCGGGCGGCCGCTCGCCAGCAAGGTCGGCCAGGCGGGTGGCTGGGATCCACTGACCGGCGCCGCGACGGCGCGCGGCTGATCGCTTTCGCGCTCCTGCTATTCTCCCGAAGCCATGGACGGTGTGGTTCTCGTCCTGAACCAGAATTACGAGCCGCTCAACGTCTGCAATCTGCCGCGTGCCTTCCGTCTCCTGTTCGGAGAGAAGGCCGAGGTCGTCGAGTACGACCACCAGATGATCCGGACGCCGCGGACGGAATTCCGCGCGCCGTCGGTCATCCGCATCCAGCACCAGGTCCGCCGCCCGCGGCCGCGGGTGAAGCTGACCCGCCGGGAGATCTTCAGCCGGGATGGGCATCGCTGCCAGTACTGCGGCCGGCAGTCGCACGACCTGACCCTCGACCATGTGGTGCCCCGTCACCGCGGCGGCGGCCACACCTGGGAGAACCTCGTCGCCGCCTGCCAGGCGTGCAACCACCGGAAGGGTGGCAAGCCCCTCGAGGAGACCCGCCTCCGGCTCGTGCGAGCGCCGTTCGAGCCCCGCAGCGACGTCTACTCGCTGTTCACGCCGTACCTGATGGACGACCGGAACGAGGCGTGGCGCGACTACCTGTTCCTCGGTCGGAACTGACCCGGATCGAGGGCGTCCGAGGGCGGCCGGTCGAGCCCGTTTCGGAACCCGTCCTCGAGGTCATCGAAGTCCTCCGGGCGGCCGGGCATGCCGCCTACCTGGTCGGCGGGTCGCTCAGGGACCTGTATCTCGGACGGCAGCCCGCGGACTGGGATCTGGCCACCGACGCACGGCCGGAGCGGGTCGTCGAGCTCCTGCCCGGCTCCCTCTATGAGAACCGCTTCGGGACGGTCGCCTTCCGGCGCGGTCGCGAGCGGTTCGAGATCACGACCTTCCGCCAGGACCATGACTACGCGGATTTCCGGCGACCCCACCGGGTCGAGTTCGGCGAGACCATCGAGGTCGATCTGGCCCGCCGCGACTTCACCGTCAATGCCCTGGCGTGGGGCGGCCGACCCGGCGAGCCGCTCGGCCTGATCGACCGCCATGCGGGCCTGGCCGATCTCGACGCGCGACGGCTCCGAGCGGTCGGCGACCCGCTCGTCCGCTTCGGGGAGGATGCCCTGCGAATGGTCCGGGCCGTCCGCCTGGCAACGACCCTGGATTTCGCCATCGAGCCGCGGACCCTGGCCGGGATCGAGGCTCGCGCCGAGCTGGTCCGGCACCTCTCCGGCGAGCGAATTGCTGCGGAGCTCGAGAAGATCCTGGCCGCCCCGCAGCCATCGCTCGGGCTGGGACTGCTCGAGACGAGCGGCCTGCTCGGGTGGATCGCTCCGCCTCTCGCGGCTCAGCGGGGCGTACCGCAGAACAAGTCGCCCGGCGAGGACCTCTGGGACCACACGCTGCGCTCGGTCGATGCCGTTCCGATCGATCGGCCGGTGGTCCGCCTGGCCGCGCTGGTCCACGACATCGGCAAACCGTCGACGTTTGCCGAGGACCGCTTCGTCGGTCACGACGCCGTCGGCGCCGAGCTGGCGGGCGAGCTGCTCGGGCGGCTTCGTTTTCCGCGTTCGACCGTCGAGCGCGTCGTCCACCTCGTCCGTCAGCACATGTTCGCCTACGAGCCGACGTGGGGCGACTCGGCTGTCCGACGGTTCATCGCCAAGATCGGCGGACCGGCACTCGAGGAGCTGTTCGAGCTTCGGCGGGCCGACAACGTCGGCAGCGGGCTGGAGGCCGACGCGGGCGGCCTGGCCGAGCTTCGAGCCCGGATCGCCGAGCAGCTGGCGGCCGAGGTGGCCCTCGATCGGCGCGATCTGGCGATCGACGGCGAGGATCTCATCGCCGAGCTCGGCGCGACGCCGGGCCCCCGACTCGGGGCGGTGCTCGAGCGACTGCTCGAGGCGGTCATCGAGGATCCCAGCCTGAACGACCGCCCGACCCTTTTGCTCCTTGCCCAGGCCCAGCTTGCGGAAGACGCATCGTGAATGTCCTGGTCACCGGCGGGGCCGGATATGTCGGCTCGGTCAGCGTCGAGCGACTGCTGGCCGCCGGCCACGAGGTCGTCGTCCTGGACGACCTGTCGACCGGCCACCGCTCCGCCGCCGGCGGGGCCCGACTGATCGAGGGCAGCTTCGCCGATGGACCGACGCTGGCCAGACTCCTCGAGGGCGAGCGGATCGAGGCGATCCTGCACTGTGCGGCCCGCTCATTGGTTCCCGAATCGATCGTCGATCCCGCCCGCTACTACCGCGCCAACGTGGCTGGCGGGGTGACCCTCCTCGAGGCCTGTCGGACCACCGGCGTGCGGCGCGTGGTCTTCTCGTCCACCGCGGCGGTGTACGGCATCCCGACCGCAACCCCGATCCCCGAGGACGCGCCCCTGGCGCCGATCAACCCGTACGGCGAGACCAAGCGCACCTTCGAGGCGGGACTGCACTGGTATGGCCGGGCCTACGGTCTCCGCTGCGTGATCCTGCGCTACTTCAACGTGGCCGGGGCCTCGGAGCGCAACGGCGAACGCCACGATCCCGAGACCCATCTCATCCCCAACGTCCTGGCGGCAGCCGAGACCGGTCGACCGGTGACCATCTTCGGAACCGACTACCCGACCCCCGACGGGACCAACGTGCGCGACTACATCCACGTTGAGGACCTGGCCGACGGCCACCTCGCTGCGCTCGAGGCGACGGCGCCCACGGATCCGCGGACGGCCGATCCGGACGCTCCCGGGGACGCGACCCGGGGTCGCTCGATCGTCCTCAACCTGGGCAGCGCCGCCGGCTTCAGCGTGCGCGAGGTGATCGCAGCCGCCGAGCGGGTGGTCGGCCGGCCGATCCCGACCGTGACGGGATCCCGCCGGTCCGGCGATCCGCCGACGCTGGTCGCCGCCAACGGCCGCGCCCGTGAGGTCCTGGGCTGGACCCCGGCTCGAGGATCGCTCGAAGAGATGATCGGCTCGGCCTGGGCCTGGCGCCAGCGGCATCCCGCCGGCTCCTGAGCGACGACGCCCCCGGTGTAGGCTTCGAGCCATGGAATCGCAGGCCGCGACCGGCCACCGTGCGCCTGCCGGCGTGGCCGACTGGCGCCCCCAGCAATTTGGCTCGGGCAGCACCAAGAACGTCGTCGATCCGATCATCGAGCCGGCCTGGAACGGGCAGCGGACTCTCGTCAGGATCGGATTCGGCGACGCGATCGAGCTGATCGACGCAGACGGCCAGCCGGTCGTCGGGCCGACCGGGATCGTCGCGGCGATCTCCGCCGCGACGCGCGCCTCGAGCCTCATCCTGGACGGCTACCTGACCGATCAGGCGACGCGGACGAGCGAGGGCCTGATGCTCGCCGGCGCAGAGGCCCCTTCGGTCGGCGACATGACCGCCCAGCTCGTCCTCGGCTCGATCGGCCGGCGCCGGCGCCAGGAGGCAAGCCGGCCGCGCCAGGCGGACGCGGCCGGTGAACCCACGGCGTTCGTGGCAGTCGACCTCCTCCTGGTGGACGACGAGTCGATCGTCGACGTCCCCCTGCTCGAGCGCAAGCGCATCCTCGAGGCCGTGTTCGCCGAGGGCGAGCTCGTCCGGCGGACCGCGTTCGTCCGGCCGCCGATCAACCCCTGGATCGGGACGTGGCGGAGCATGGGCTTCAGCCTGCTCGCGTACAAGGCGGCCAACAGCCGCTACCTCCCCGGTCGTCCGAACCGGGAGTGGGCCCTCGCCCGCATCCCCCAGCGCTGACGGACGGCTCCGGCCGGTGGTACGGTGACGCTGTGGCCCAGACCGTCCTGACCCCGGCGATCCGCGACCAGATCGACCGGCTCGGCCGAGCCGACATCATGGTCGGCATCCCCAGCTTCCGGAACGCGGCGACGATCGGTCACGTGGTCCGGGCGGCCCAGGCCGGGCTGGTCCAGTACTTCCCGGACCTGCGCCCGGTCCTGGTCAATGCCGACGCCGGCTCGCCCGACGGGACCCAGCGAGTCGTCGCCGAGACCGAGCCCCCCGACTACGTCGAATCGATCCTCCTGGTCCGGCCGACCAACCGCCTCGAGCGCGTCGCGCTGACCTATCCCGAGGTCGACGGCATCGGCGGCAAGGGCGCGGCCCTGCGCACGATCTTCGAGATGGCCGCCGCGCTGGAGGTCAAGGCCCTGGTCGTGGTCGACTCGGACCTGCGCTCGATCGTGCCCGAGTGGATCGAGCTGCTGGCCGGGCCCATCCTCAAAGGCGGCTACGACTTCGTGGCCCCGCTGTACAGCCGCTACAAGTACGACGGGACGATCACCAACACGGTCACCTACCCGCTCACCCGGGCCCTCTACGGCCACCGCATCCGCCAGCCGATCGGCGGCGACTTCGGCGTCTCGGGTGACCTCGTCCGGCACTACCTGGCCCTCGACGACTGGACCGACGACATCTCCAAGTTCGGGATCGACATCTGGATGACCACCTCGGCGCTGACCGGCGGATTCGCGGTCTGTCAGACCCGCCTGGGGGCCAAGGTCCACGATCCCAAGGACCCCGGCTCGGACCTCGGACCGATGTTCCGCCAGGTCGTCGGGACGATCCTGCGCCTGGCCGTCCGGAACGCCGACCGCTGGATGACGATCCAGGGTTCGCACGATGTCCCGGCCTACGGCTTCGAGCGGCTGGCCGACCCGCCCCCGCTCGAGGTCAACTCGATCCGCCTCCTGACCGAATTCCACAATGGCGCCCTGGCAATGTCCGCTGCCTGGGCGGAGATGCTCGCCCCGGCGACGCTGGCCACGGTCATGGAGCTGGCCACCGAGGCCGGCAGCCTGGCGGAGGCCGCCGAGCGGGCCGGTGAAGCCGACAGCGGGCCGGCACTCTCGACCGAGCGGATGGCCGACGCCCTGGCCGCCTTCCACTTCCCCGACGACGTCTGGGTCCGGGTCGTCTCGGACCTCATCATCGCCGCCGCGCGCGCGCCGGACGACATCGAGCGCAACGTCGCGGCGCTGGTGCCGATCTATTTCGGGCGGGTGGGCAGCTTCGTCATCGAGAACCGGAAGGTCACGACGGCCGAGGCCGAGGAGCGGGTCGAGCGTCAGGCCCGCGAGTTCGAGCTGCTCAAGCCTTACCTGGTCCAGCGCTGGCGGGAGTCGGTCGTCGGAGCCAAGGCATGACCCGGACACCGCTGCCGGCCCGGATCCTGATCCCCGTCGCCAACCCGGGCACGGCCGAGGAGCTCATCCGGATCGGCGCCGCGCTCCTCGACCAGCGATCCGGCGCGCTCGACGCCCTGGGAATCGTCGAGGTGCCCGAGGGGATGCCCCTCTCGGAAGGCGCCACCCGCGCCCGCCACGCACGGCGGCTCCTCCAGCGTGTCCTCGACTACGCCCCGGCCGGCACGGCCATCCACCCGCTGGTGCGGATCGGCCGGCATGCGGCAGAGGGGATCGTGGAGACGGCCGCCGAGCAGGAGGCGGACCTGATCATCTTCGGCTGGGGCGGCAAGCAGTCGCTGCCGGGTCCGGGCGGGGCCAACGCGAGCGCGGCCTCGGGCGGCAACGGCGCCAGCGCCCGAGCCCGACGCCGGCCGCGGGTGGACGGCGGTCCGGCGGTCTTCAGCTCGACCATCGACGCGGTCGTGCGCGAGTCGCCCTGTGACATCGCGGTGGTCAAGCAGCGAGGCAGCCACGAGATCAAGCGAATCCTGGTGCCGGTCCGCGGCGGGCCCCACGCCGAGCTGGCCCTGACCTTCGCCGACGCCCTTGGGCAGGCCCACGGTGCCGAGGTGATCGTCCTCCACCTCGTCCCACCGGGGATCACCCTGGCCGTCCGAGCCCAGGCCGAGCGGGCCCTGGCAGCCTTCATCAAGACCCACATGAAGGGCCGGGCCGAGCCGCTCCTGCGCGAGGCCAGCAATGTCCGGAACGCCATCCTGCGTGAGGCCGAGCGGGCGGACCTGGTGGTCATGGGCGCCTCGGCGACCCCGGGTGGCGGCGATGGAACGCTGTTCGGGGCGATCCCGGAGGCCATTGCCGCCCGGGCCAAGCCGACCGTCGTGGTGGTCAAGACCCGCGAGCCGATCAACCGGGTGACCTTCGAGCAGCTGGCCGAGAAGGCCGAGACCCTGGCGGCGGCGGATCGCGCCGCCGAGGAGGCGCGGGCCATCCCCGCTCGAGTCGAGCGCTGGTTCGGCGAGTCCAACTACCACCACGCCGAGTTCGCCGACCTGCGCCGCCTCGCCAGTCTCAAGGAGACCCAGCAGGTCACGATCAGCCTGGTCCTGCCCACGCTCAACGAAGAGGAGACGATCGGGCCGATCGTCCGGCGCGCCATCCGCGAGATGATGGGCCGGGTCCCGCTCCTCGACGAGATCCTGGTCATCGACTCGGCCTCGACCGACCGCACCCGCGAGATCGCCGAGGCGGAGGGCGCCCGGGTCGTCGAGCACCCCGCCGTGCTGCCCCGCTACGGCTCGTTCAAGGGCAAGGGCGAGGCCCTCTGGAAGTCGCTCTACGAGACCTCCGGCGACATCGTCGTGTGGGCCGACACCGATGTCCGGAACTGGCACCCGAGGTTCGTCTACGGGACCCTCGGGCCGCTCCTGGCCGAGCCCCGGCTGCAGTACGTCAAGGGCTACTACCAGCGTCCGATCGTCGAGGGGGGCGTGCTCAAGGAGGGCGGCGGCGGGCGGGTCACCGAGCTCGTCGCCCGGCCGCTCGTCAATCTGTTCTACCCGGAGCTGTCGGGCTTCATCCAGCCACTGTCGGGCGAGTACGCGGGACGCCGCTCCCTGCTCGAGACGATCCCGTTCTTCACCGGCTACGCGGTCGAGATCGGACACCTCATCGACATCGCCGAGCGGGTCGGCATCGAGGGCCTCGGCCAGGTCGACCTCGAGCGACGGGTCCACCGCAACCAGGAGCTCGAGGGCCTGTCGCGGATGTCGTTCGTCATCCTCCAGGCGGTCATGAAGCGGCTCGAGGAGCGGCGCAAGGCGCGCCTGTTCGCCGAGCTCGGCTCGACCATGAAGCTGCCCCGCTCGGGGCGCGGCCGGCTGGGCCTGGAGGTCATCGAGCTGGCCGACCACGAGCGCCCGCCGATGATCCGGATCCCGGAGTACGCCGAACGCCGAGCCGTGTTGGCTGGGAGCGGACCCGATCGCTCGAAGCGCTGATGGTCGATCCCGAGACGATCCGGATCGAGCTGCTGTCCCCGCCTGCCTACGAGGCGGCGGTACCGGGGCTCGCGGAACTGCTCGTCGACGTGGTCGAGGGCGGGGCATCCGTGAACTTCCTGGCCGGGCTCGATGAGACGACCGCCGCCGACTGGTGGCTCGATCGCGTCGCCGCCGTGACGGACGGGACGATCAGCCCGTTCGTCGCAGTCGACGGCGACCGCCTGATCGGCTCGGTGCTGCTGATCCGATCGCGAGCTCCCAACTCGCCCCATCGGGCGGAGATCGCCAAGGTCCTGGTCCATCGCTCCGCTCGTCGGCGCGGTATCGCGCGGGCCCTGATGACCACGGTCGAGACCGCCGCCCGGGCGGAAGGCCGTTGGCTGCTGGTCCTCGACACCGAGACCGGGAGCGCGGCCGATTCGTTCTACCGGTCGATGGGTTGGCAGGAGGTGGGCACCGTCCCGAGCTTCGCCATGCTCACGGACGGGACCCTCGCGCCGGCGACGTACTTCTGGAAGGACATCCGATGACCGTTCCCGAGGCCGAGGGCCGGCAGCTCACGGTCGTCTTCGCGCCGGACTCGTTCAAGGGCTCGCTGTCTTCGGTCGAGGTCGCCCGAGCGCTGGCGGAGGGTTGGGCATCGGCTCGGCCGGGCGACCGGCTCCTCCTGGCGCCCTTGGCCGACGGTGGCGAGGGCACGCTCGCCGCCATCGAGGCCGCCGGTGGCTGGGAATCGGTCGAGAACGCCGCATCGGACCCGCTCGGCCGATCGAGCTCGGCGAACTGGCTGCGGTCGAGCGGCGGGACGCGCGCGGTCGTCGAGCTCGCGGCGGCGTCGGGTCTGTCGCGAGTCGACCCGCGCGAGCGAGACGCCGGTGCCGCGTCCACGCGCGGGACCGGCCAGATCCTGCGCTCCATCGTGGACTCTGGGATTCAGCACGTGACGCTGGGCCTGGGGGGCAGCGCGACCACCGACGGCGGTGCCGGCATCCTGTCCGCCCTCGGCGTCGGGTTGCTTGACGCCGCGGGATCTGACCTGCCCGACGGCGGGGACGCACTGATCCGCCTGTCGACGGTCGACCTCTCGGCCCTGGACGGACGATTGGCCCGCGTCGACCTGCGGATCGCCTGCGACGTGACCAATCCTTTGCTCGGACCCACCGGAGCCGCCGCGATCTACGGACCCCAGAAGGGCGCCGATCGGGACGACGTGGAGTCGCTCGATGCGGCGCTGGCGAACTTCGCCGACGCCCTGGAAGCCGCGACGGGCCGGCGCGAGCGTGACACCCCCGGGGCGGGCGCGGCCGGCGGCGTCGGGTTCGGGCTGCTGTGCCTGACCGACCGGTTCCACTCGGTGGCGTTGGTCCCGGGGGTCGACCTCGTCGCCCACGAGACGGGCCTCGACGCGAAGCTCGCCGAGGCGGACGTGGTCGTCACCGGCGAGGGACGGATCGACGCCCAGACCGCGTTCGGCAAGACGGCCCTCGGTGTCGCGATTCGGGCTCAGGCCGCCGGCGTTCAGTGCATCGCGGTCGGCGGCGGTGTCGAGCCCGAGGGCGCCGCCGCGCTCGCCGCCCTGGGGGTCGACGTCGTGGCCGTCCACGAACGACCGATCGCGCTCGAGGCGGCGATCGCCGCGGGTGCGGCGCCCGTGGTCGCCTGTGGCGCACGCGTGGCGAGCTCGCTCGAGCCGCGGGCGCGGACGGGCCCATGAGCGCCCTGCCCGGGCCTGGGTCGTCAGGACCCACGGACTCCCCGGGGCGGCGTCGCGCGACAGGGGCAACCACGGCGCGGCGACGCCCGGCCACGAAGCGCCGGCGCAAGCCCGATCCGATCAGGGCCTGGGTCCGCCGGCTCGAGCGGACCCGGCCGGGCCTGGTGTCGTTCGTCCTCGACGGACTGGCCAGCGAGTACGGCCACCCGGTCTGGGAGCGCCGCCTGGACCCGACCAGCGAGCTGATCCTGACGATCCTCACCCAGAACTCGGCCGACGTGAACGCCGAGCACGCCTTCGCGGCGCTCGCCGCGGCCTATCCCGGGAGCGGTCCGGTCCAGTCCCATCGCGCCACGGCCGGCTGGGGCGGTGTCGGCTTGGCGGACCTGTCGCCGCCGGACTGGCCGGCGGTCGAGAACGCGCCGCTGGCCGAGCTCGTGGAGGTGATCCGGCCGGGCGGCCTGGCCCAGCAGAAGGCACCCCGCATCCAGGCCGCCCTGCGCACGATCCGCGAGGAGCGCGGCGACGACTCGCTCGAGTTTCTCGGTGAGATGTCCGCGCTCGAGGCCCGCGACTGGCTGACCCGAATCGACGGAATCGGCCGCAAGACCGCGTCGGTCCTGCTCCTGTTCTGCTTCGGAGCCCCGCTCATGCCGGTTGACCGTCATGTGGAGCGGGTCAGCCGGCGGATCGGACTGATCGGTCCCAAGGCCAGCGCGGACGACGCCCACGAGATCTACCTGGGCCTGCTGGAGCCCGATCAGATGTACGAGGCCCACGTCAATCTCATCACTCACGGCCGACGCATCTGTCATGCCCGCAACCCGGAATGCGGCCGCTGCCCGGTCCGGGCCCGCTGTCGCTACGTCGATCCGCGAGCCCCGTGAGCGCGTTCGAGCCCACCCGGCCACTGCCTATACTCGGACCATGGCGATGAACGACATGGGTCGCCCGCACGGCTCGACCGCCCATCGGATCCTGCTCGTCGACGACGACCCGAACCTCCTGGTCGTCCTGTCCGAGCGCCTGACGGCCGACGGATTCGACGTCGCCACGGCCCGCGACGGCCAGGAGGCGCTCCGCCGGCTGGCATCCGGCTGGCCCGACCTCCTGATCATCGACATGATGATGCCGCGCCTCGACGGGCTGTCACTTGCCCGCGAGATCAAGGGTCGAGCCGATCTCCCGATCATCGTCCTGTCGGCGATCGACGCCGGGGACAGCAAGGCCGATGTCCTCGATGAGATCGCCGAGGACTACATCACCAAGCCGTATCACTACCCGGAGCTGCGCGCCCGGGTCAACCGGGTCCTGCGCCGTCTGGGCGATCGGGTTCCAAGACGGAGCCTCGTCCTCGGACCGAACGTCGTCCTCGAGCTCCACCGCCGCCAGGCGATCATCGCCGGGGCGTCGGTCCAGCTGACGCCCACGGAGTCGCGCCTGCTCTACGCCCTGGTTGCGAACATCGGCCAGGTCGTGACCACGGAAACCCTGTTGCAGAGGGGCTGGGCAGAGACCGAGGACGCCGATCCTTCGTACGTGTGGGTGACGATGCGTCGCCTGCGGACGAAGCTGGAGCCGGACCCCAACCGGCCGGCCCACCTGCTCACCGTCCGCGGTGTCGGCTATCGGCTGGTGGCGATCGACGATCCCGACGCCATCGAAGGCAACCAGCCGCTGGTCGGCTCGAGACCCTGACCGTGGTCGACGGGCCACCTGGCATGGAGGCGGCGGCACCGGCCGCAGCGACATCGACGGCGACCGGGGCCGCGTCACCCGGTGCGGAAGTCGAAGGGGCACCGGCCGGCAGCGCAACCGAGACCGTCCCGGGTGTCGCCCCGTCGTCCGCCGCGACCGAGCCGCTGCTCGAACGCGCCGTCCCCGGCAAGGCCGGACCGCAGCGGCTCGACTCGGGCATCAGCTTCCGGACGCGGCTGACCGTCGCCCTCATCGCCGCGGCAGTCCTGCCCCTGGCCTCGTTCGGGCTGGTGGTGGTGGCGGCCCAGCGCCTGCTACCCGACCCGGCCTCGACCGTGCCGCGGATCCTGCTGCTGACGATCGCGTTCGCGGCCCTGCTGGCGGTCCTGGTGGCCTTCGCTCTGGCCGCGGACCTGACCGCTCCGTTGCGGGCGATCGCGGCCGCGGTGGACCGGGTCTCGACCGGCGACCTGAGCGCGCCGATCGTGGTGACCGGCGACGACGAGCTGGCCCGCCTGGCCGAGAGCCACAATCGCCTCGCAGGCGAGCTCGAGCGGCGGAATCGCGAGCTCGGCCGGATCCTGGCAGCCCTCGTCGCCGCTTCGCCGCGCGATGGGGTGGACTGGCTGATCGGCCGGGCCGCGCAGGACGCCCGGACGGCGTTCGGCATGGTCGACACGCGCATCCTGCTGGTCGATCCGGCGTCCGTCCCGACCGAGGACCGGGTGCCCGGTGAGGCGCTGCCCGTGCGGGCCGCCTTGCGGGCCGGAGAGGATCGGCTGGGCGTCCTCGTCGGGCACCTGCCGGCGACGCGGACCTGGGAACGGGCCGATCAGGACCTCCTGGAGCTCTTCGCAAGCGAGATCGGCGTAGCGGTCCGCAACGCCCAGCTGTTCGAACGGGTGGGCGCCCAGAACACCCGCCTGCTCGAGCTCGACGCGGCCAAGGACGACTTCCTGCGCGGGGTGAGTCACAACCTGCAGACACCCCTGACCAGCATCCGGGCCTATGCCGAGCGATTGGCCGCCGAGCGCCCCGACCGGCGTCTCGGGATCATCGCCGAGCAGGCCGAGCGCCTGAGCCGGATGGTCCGCCAGCTCCTGACCGTCAGTCGCCTGGAGGCCGGCACGCTGCGGCCCGAAATGGACGTCTTCGGCCTGGCGCCACGGGTCAGGCGCGCCTGGGAGGCGCTCGGCGTGGAGTCCGTCGAGCTGAGCGTCGACGACCGGTCGGGCGGCTGGCTCGCGGTCGCGGATGGGGACCAGCTCGATCAGGTCCTGTGGGCCCTCCTCGACAACGCGGTCAAGTACGGGCGACGCGAGCCGGTCGCCGTCGTCATCTCGGTCGACGTCCCCACGGATCGGCTCCGGCTGACGATCTCGGACCATGGCCCGGGGATCCCCAGCGACGATCGGGAGCGGCTGTTCACCCGGTTCACCCGGGTCGGCGAGCAATCCGCGGAAGAAGGCAGTGGACTGGGGCTGTACGTGTCGCGCGAGCTCGTCCGCTCGATGGGCGGCGATCTTCGGCTGGAACCACAGGCCGACGGCCAGGGAGCTGCATTTACCGTCGAGCTGCCTGCGGAGCAAGCCCTCGAGAGCTGACCCGGGTCAGCGTTCGTGGACGGTCCGGACCTCGACCGTCGGAGCCTGAGTCGACCCCGACCAGATGAGCCCGAGGGGATCGCCGGCGACGACGGTGGCCGCTGCGATCCCGAGGATCGGTCCGAGCAGGTCCGAGATCCCGACACCGAAGGCGACGATGTTGCCCAGGTACCAGCCGGCGAGCAGCCACAGGACGCCGGCCGCGATGCGCTTGTTCATGCGCCCAAGATGCCCCGCCGGCCCGGCGGCCGACCATGCCACGGAAGTACCAGTGCAGTTGGGGCCGGATCGGTGCGGAAAGGTGGCTTGAAAGGTGGGTGTTCCAGGATGGCCTGCCGCGCCGGCGGCGACGGGCAATCGCTTCGACATGGGAACGCTGAACCAAGATGTCAATGGCGCTGTGGCGTCCCCTCTATCGTCACGACCGGAACGGCCGAGCGCGCGGTCAATCGCTCGTCGAGCTGGCCCTGATCATGCCGATCTTTCTGCTCATGATCGCGGCCGCGATCGACCTGGGGCGCCTCTTCTCGGCCTACATCGCGATCGTCAACGCCACCAAGGAAGGTGCCCTCTACGGCGCGACCAATCCCCTGTGCGACACCAGGGCGGCCTGCGCCGACCCCCTCAACGTGGTCTGGCACGTCCGCAACGAGACCGGCAACCTGCGCGATGTCAGTGGCGCCGAGTTGACCCCGACCATCGCCTGCCTGACCGCCACAGGCGTGGCCCTCGCCAGCGTCCGAGACTGTCGTGACGGGGACACCTACCGGGTCACGCTGAGCTATGACTTCCGGCTGATCACACCGATCCTCGGCAGCCTGCTCGAGCGACGCTTGACGCTCGAGGCGGCGGCTGACGCCACCGTCCTCAATCGGGCCTTCGACCCGCTCCCGGGCCTCAGCGTGACGAAGACGGTGCGCAGCCCGGAGACGGGCGCGTTCGAGCGCTCGCCGAGCGTGGATCCGAAGAGCGGCCTGCCCACGAATCTCGGCTTCATCGTCGGCCAGCCGGTCGAGTACCGGATCGTCGTCCGCAATACCGGGCCCGTCGGGCTGGCCGGGCTGGTCGTTAGGGACGACGCCTTCGCCGATGGCTGGCCGGCGACGACGCCGGACTGTCCGGCCCGGCCGCACACACTCGCGGCGGGTACAACCTATGCCTGTACCTACGAGCTCACTCCAGCCAAGGCTCAGACGAACCTCGTCAACACGGTGACGGCCGCGGCCGCGGGACTGGCCCAGGTCCAGGACGTAGCCACGATCGCGGTTCAGGCGAGCCCGGCCCACCTGGTCGTCAGCAAAGGCGTCCGAGCCTACCGGACCGATCTCTGGTCCGGCTTCGTCCCGGAGCTGACCGTCGGCCGCAGCTCGGCGCTGGCCCCCACCCTGTGGTATCGCATCCGGGTCGAGAACACGGGCGGCAGTGCGGCGACCGGCTTTGGCCTGAGCGATTCGCTCGGTCGACTGCCACAGGACGCGAACTGCCCCGCTCCGCCGTCGGTCCTGGATCCGGGCGAGACGTGGAGCTGCTACTACCCGCGCACCTTCGACCGATCGGACACATTCCGGAATACGGCGACGATCCAGGCCAAGGAGCTCGGCACCATCCGGGTGGACGCGACCGTCGTCGTCCAAACCTGCCCGGGTGGCCAGATCGTCGTCCCCAACCTGGTCGAGGATGAGACCGGCCGCGACCGCTCGGTCGGGGCGGCGCGCGACCTCTGGTCGGCGGCCGGCTTCATCGGGAGCTTCTCGCCCTCGGGCTCGGACTCCGCCGAGGTGAAGTCCCAGGACGTGGCGCCCTTTGCCTGCCGACCATCGAGCGCAAGCGTCACGGTCGGCCACCGGTGAGCCGCTCGGCGCGCGGGGGCAGGACGGCGGGTCAGTCGCTCGTCGAGTTCGCCCTGGTCCTGCCCGTCTTCCTCCTGCTCCTGTTCGGGCTGATCGACATCGGACGCTACGTGTTTACGGTCAACGCCCTGAGCCAGGCCGCTCGGGAAGGTGCCCGGTTCGGTTCGGTGGCTTCGTGGGCGGCCGCCTGCTCCGAAACGCGCCAGGCCTGCATCCAGCGCGAGACGCTGGGCCGGATGGCTGGCGTCCGAACCGACGCGACCACGGTGGAGGTGACCTGTCGACGCTATGCCGCGGGCAAGCTCGCCGATGCCCCGGTGTCGGGCTGCCACTCCAACGATCTGCTCGGCGTCCGGCTGTCGATGAGGTTTCAGGTGCTGACGCCGTTGATCGGGCAGGTCCTCGGCGAACCGACGATCACCGGTTTCGCCGAAATGACGGTCAACCAATGAGCCGCTCGGTGGGCCGCCGAGCGGCCGGGCAGATCGTGGTCATCTTCGCCCTCGGCCTCGTGCTGATCGCCCTGAGCGTGGGACTCGTCATCGACGGCAGCACGGCGTTCCTCCAGCGGCGAGCCGCCCAGAACAACGCCGATCTCGGTGCGCTGGCGGGCACGAAGGTCATCGCCAATGCCTGGCTCGGGCAGGTGGCCGCGACCCGGGCCGACGTCTACGACTCGATCCGGGAGCGGATGGTGGCGACTGGATGTGCCGGGGGCGACGTCTCGCCGTGCACGTGGACGGCACAATTCGTCGGCAGTGGTGGCATCCGAGTGGGCCCGGTAACAGCCGGAGATCGGGGTTCGGTTACCGGCGCAGGAGCGAGCATCCTGGGTGTGCGCGTCGACGTCGTGCGCCAACCCCGGACCTTCTTTCTGGGAATGGTCGGGCAGTCCTCGTGGCGGATCGACACGACGGCGACGGCCCTCGCCGCCAAGCCGCGCAACGCGCCCACCGGCCAACTGCTGCCGATCGCCCTGCACGAGCCCGACCCGACCAGCCCGTTCAGGCCGGGTCAGGTCTACGACCTGGTTCTGGACAAGCTGGCTCCGGGCGGCTTCGCCTGGGTCAGCTGGAACGGCTCGAGTCGGGCCGCCGTTGCCGACAGCACCTGTGCGCCGAACAATCCATCCTTCCGCCTCGGCAGCACCGCCGTGGAGCGGGCGCCGCTCGACTCGGACTGGGGCCGGGCGCGCAGTTGCCTGCGCGCCTGGGCGGCCAGCCAGGCCACCGTCCTCATCCCAATCTACGCGGCCGATTCGAGGCCGCCGAGGTACCGGATCCTGAACGTCGCGGCCTTTGTGATCCAGTCCGTCGATGCTCCCGACAGCGGCGATGTTCGGGCGTCCTTCGTGGGAACCTACGCCTTTCCGAGTGCTCCGGGCGATGCTCTCGATCATCCCGACCGGAACGACTCGCTGTACTACCTGGGCCTGGTGAACTAACGCAACGGCCATTGCATCCGCCCCGGGATCGCACCTTGGCCTGGTCGAGCGCGCGGGGTACCATCAGCCGGCGGAGCGGGACCCCAGCCCCCGATCCGCGAACGGGTTCTCGGGGACCAACCGCGGCCGGGTGACGTCCAGTACGTTGCCCGGCCGCTTGCCGTCTCGGAGTGGCCGTGCGCCCAGCCGGCGGCTGCGATCGACTAGCGAATGCCCGTGTCGTAGTCGACGATCACCGGCGAGGAACTGGGCGCTGGCTGACCTGCCGGCCCAACCGCGATCGGGATGGAGGGCGCGGTTCCGAGCAGGCCCTCGACGGGCTGCGGGACCAGCACGTAGCTTCCCGGAGCGAGGTTGAGGTTGAACCGGCCGTCGGGGGCGGTCGTCACGCGGGTCACCTCGGAACCGTCCGGCCTGGTCACCACGATGACCGCGCCACCGACCGGGCGAGCGGCGCAGGCGGAATCTCCGGGTCGCTCGACGGGGCAGACCGGGCCGGCCAGGGCGACGCCCGAGATGTTGCCGGCCGACGCGCTCGCGACGAGGCCGCTGGCCGGCGAGCTCGAAGACGGCGCCGCGGGTGCGGTGCAGGCGGCCAATCCGAGGGCGATGGCCACGAGGACGGCCACCAGGCCGAGGCGGGGGCGGGGGCGGTTCGAAGGCATGGCGCCGAGACGACCCGGACGGCCCCGATGTTCCGAGCCAGGGCTCGGCTGCGGGCGCGGGCAGGCGTGACCGTTCGACCGGGATACCGGTCGTACCATCCTGTCGTGAGCGATCCGAGGGTCCTGACGATCATGGGCTCGGGCGAGACGGCCCCGACGATGGGCCGCGTCCATCGGGCGCTGTTCGAGCGGTTCCGATCGGCGTCCACGCCGCCGGCAACGGTGATCGACACGCCCTACGGGTTCCAGGAGAACGCCGACGACATCAGCGCCCGGATCGTTGACTACTTCGCCGTGAGCATCGGGCGGGCAATGACCGTGGCGTCGTACCGATCGAGCGACGTCGATGCCATCGTCGCGGCCACGGCCCTGGCCCGGATCGGCGAGGCGCGCTACGTGCTGGCCGGTCCGGGCAGTCCCAGCTATGCCCTGCGCCACTGGGGCGGCGGCCCGATCCCGGCCGCGCTCGCCACGAAGCTGGCCGACGGTGGGATGGTCACGATGGCCAGCGCCGCGGCGCTGACGGCCGGCGTGGTGACCATCCCCGTGTACGAGATCTACAAGGTCGGCGCCGACCCCCAGTGGCTCGAAGGCCTCGACCTGCTGGGACCGGCCACCGGCCTGCGGGTCGCGGTCGTACCCCACTACGACAACGCCGAGGGCGGCAACCACGACACGCGCTTCTGCTACATCGGCGAGCGCCGGCTGCGCGTCCTCGAGCGGTCCCTGCCCGCCGGCACCTTCATCCTGGGCGTCGACGGCCACACCGCTCTGGTCCTCGACCTCGAGGATCGGACCGCGAGCGTGCGTGGCCTCGGCGGTGTCACGGTCCGGGTATCGGGACGGAGCCGGGTGTTTCCCAGGGGGACCACCACCATCGATGCCCTGGCGGAGGCCGCCCGCGACCTCGCTGAGGGAGGCCCGGACCCGACCGCCACCCGATCCGAGACCCACGACGACGGCACGCCGGCCGGGACCTTGGTTGGAGCGTCGCCACCGGGCGACGGGCCCCTTCACGATGAGGTGACCCACCTGGAGGGTACCTTCGTCGATGCGCTCGCGGAGGCTGACGTCCGGGCCGCGGTGGCGGCGCTGCTGGCCCTCGACGTCGCCATCGAGCGGCGCGTCGGCGCGGGCGACGACAGCGCTGAGGTGCACTCGGCACGGGCGACCGTGCGCGCGCTCATCGTGCGCCTGGGTGAGGCCGCGGCCGGCGGCGCGGGCGACCAACGCGCCGTGGTCGCGCCCTACGTGGAAGCCATGCTCGAGCTGCGCGCCCGCGCTCGGGCGGCGCAGGACTGGGCGACCGCCGACCTCCTCCGTGAGCGACTCGCGGCCGGGGGCGTCGAGATCCGCGACGACCCGACCGGCTGGACCTGGACCCTGACCGAGCGCCCGGATCGCTAGCCGACGAACGCTCGCGGCCGCGGTCATCGGTCAGTGGTGAGTGGTCCCGGCCCGTATCGCCCGATGCAGGTCGTTGACGGCGGCGTCGCGGGAGGCGACCGGGGCGAGCCCGAACTGCCTCTCGATCGTGCGCATGATCGATGTCGTGTCGTACACGGTGTGGTCGACCGACGAGCGAGTCAGCCCGCGACCGATCAACAGCGCCGGGATCCGTGTTCCCGGGCCGTACTGGTCGGCCTGACCGGGAGCCGCGCGCGTCCCGAGACCGGGCGGCGAGACGTGGTCCCATTGACCGCCGAACTCGTCGTAGGTGACCAGGATCAGCGTGCTCCGCGCCTGTGGCCCGTGCTGGATCGACCTGATCAGGTCGACCAGGTGATCGCTGCCGTTCGGCTCGCTGCTGTAGCCCGGGTGCTCGTTCTCGTTGCCCAGCGGCTTGACGAAGCTGACCGCGGGCAGGCGGCCCTTCTTGACCGCGTGCAGGAAGTCCTGCTCGTCCTGGAGGTGGGCGCGATCCGGCTGGCCGGGCGCGTAGCGGGCGTAGTAGTTGAACGGTTGGTGATGGACCTGGAAGGACTTGTCGGGGCAGTATGGGAAGCCGCCCTTGCCGGCCCCGTCGGGCGGCGCCGGGACCGAGCTCGGATCGGCACAGGCCGGACCCGCGCCATTGGTCCAGCCCCGACCGCCGACGTTCCCGGCCGCGTTGTCCCAGCCACCCGAGTACCAGGCCCAGCTCACGCCCGCGTCGCTGAGCGTGTCACCGATGGTCAGCGGCGTCGTCGTGTCGTCGACGTTGGGCATCCGGGCACCGAACGCGCTCGTCGGCTGGTAGAAGGGCAGGGCGGTGTTCACCGCCCGGTCGCCACAGGCCAGACCGACGACGGTCGTCGACTGACCGCAGGCCTGAGTGACCGGACCGTCGACGACGCCCGAGGTGTGGTAGAGCGGGTAACTGGCGTTGGGGAATCCCGCGGCGTCGAGGACCGAGTGGGTCCCGCCCGGGAAGGGCGGTGCGGCCGCCGCGATCAGGTACTGGTGGTTGAGGAACGAGCCGCCGAACGCGGCCTGAAAGAAGTGATCCAGGACGACGTAGTTGGGCGCCTTCCGGCCATGGAGGTAGTCGTAGATCGGCAGCTCGGTGGTGTCGTAATACCCCATTGTCATGCCGGCCGAGTCGCTGCCGGTGACATACCGGTTCTGCTGCCCGCCGTTGAGCTGGTACTGCTCCTGATAGAAGCGGTGGACGAGATCGCGGGTGCAGCCGCCGGGTAGGCCCTGCCCCTTGAGAACGCCGAACGGCGAGCTGAACAGGTGGTCCTCGTCGGGACAGGTCGTGTCGTCGGGGCCGATGTAGCGGTCGATGGTGTACGGCCGGTTCTTGAACCGGTAGGCCGTGGTCAGCCCATTCGAGAACGTGAAGGTGGTGCTGCTGCAGCGCGGCGCCAGCGGTGGGGACATCAGATTGACGTCGGTCATCAGCAGGCAGTCATAGGGCGTGCCATCCTGCGCCACCTGGGTGGTCTTCGCCCGCGGGGCGTCGGATCGGCCAACGACGTGCTTGCCGCCGACCGAGCCCCAGTTGCCGTACAGGTTGTCGAAGCTGTGGTTCTCCTCGTAGATGACCACCAGGTGCTTGAACTGGCCCAGGGGTCCGTGGCTTGCATCGGCGGCGACGGGCGCCAGCGGTGCCAGGGCCAGGGTGAGGAGCGCGGCAGTCGTGACGGCCGCGAGTCGCGTGAGGGGACGACGCTTCATGGTTCCTCCTGCCTGGCGACCACGGGGCCTCGATCCCGGACAGCGTACGACCGGCGCGCGAGGCGCCGCAAGAGTCACCCGGTTAATACTTCCGGCCCGGGCCGGTGGCCCCAGCGGGACCGCAGCAGAGCCGCCCGCTCCAGCGTTTGCTGGGTGCCGCCGCCCTCATGGCCGTTGTACGGCCAGACGCTGATCCGCTTCTCGCCGGCGTAATGGTTGAACGCCGCGAAGACCGTCGAGGGCGGGCAGATCAAATCCATCAGGCCAACAGAGAACAGGGCGGACGCGCTCGCCCGAGCGGCGAAGTTGAGCCCGTCGACGTAGTCCAGGGTCTGGAAGACGGAGTCCGCCGCCGTGCGCCGAATCCGGAGGTAGCCAACGAGCTCCGCGTACGGATCGGCATCGGTGATCTGGATCGCCCGACGGATGTCCGACAGGAACGGCACGTCGGCCAGCAGGACGGCCGCGTCCGGCGACAGCCCCGCGACCGCCAGGGCGAGGCCGCCGCCCTGGCTGGCCCCGCTCACGGCGATCCGCCGCCGGTCGATGGCCGGGTGATCGACGATCGCCTCGACCGCCAGAACCGCGTCCGCGATCAGGCGCCGGTAGTAATAATCCTTGGGATCGTCGATCCCACGGGTCAGGAAGCCCGGGTGCTGCGGACCACCAGCGGCATGCGGATCGGACGTGTCGCCCGGCGACCACTGGCCCCCCTGGCCGCGGGTGTCGACGACGAGGTGGGCATAGCCCATCGACGCCCAGGCGAGCCATTCCACCGGATGCCCACGCCCCCGACCGTAACCGAGGTACTCGACCACGCACGGGATCCGACCGTCGCGGGCCACGGGCAGGAGCAGCCACGCCTTGATCGGGTCGCCGTCGAAGCCCGGGAATGTCACGTCGAAGGCATCGACCGTGACGAGACCGGCATCGAACGGATCGAACCGTGGCGGGAACGTCGACCGCCGCGATTCGGCCAGCGTGTCCCGCCAGAACGCATCGAAGTCAGCCGGCTCGTGACGTTCGGGCCGGTACGACCGGAGCTCGTCGAGGGGGAGGTCGAACTGAGCCATGGCCGGTCAGCTCGCGCCGCGCCCGTCGGCGATGTGCTCGGCGACCCGCCAGGCATTGGCCATGATCGAGAGGGTCGGGTTCGCGCCGGTGGCGGTCGGGAATGGGCCACCGTCGACGACGTACAGGTTGTCCACCTCGTGGGCCCGGCACCAGCGATCGAGGACCGAGCTGGTGGGGTCGTCGCCCATCCGCGTCGTCCCGTGCTGGTGCGAGCAGTTGCCGGTCACCCGGTCGATGTACACCTTCTGGATCCCGGTGGCGCCGGCGGCCTCGAGGATCTCGGCGTTGCGATCGATCAGGAAGCGGCCCTGGGCCAGGTCGTTGAGATGCGGCTTGAGGGTGATCCGGGCGACCGGCAACCCCCAGGCATCGGTGACGCGCTCGTCCAGGTCGACCCGGTTCTCGTGCTGGGGCATGTCGTGGATGACCATGGCGACGGCCATGCTGTGATTGAAGTAGTCACGATCGATGCGCTTGGCCTCGGGTCCCCACGCCGGGCGGCCCGGCAGGCTCCAGTTGATGGGCAGCGGGATGCCGACCCCGGCCGCCGCGATATGCCCGCCGCTGGCATGACCGCGCGACTCGTCGTGCTCGTAGAACTGGAAGCTGCTGGCGCTCACGTAGCCGCCCCCGGCCCAGGCATAGATCGGGTCGTCGAAGACGCCGACTGCGGCACTGTACTCGTGGAAGGTGACGTTGCGCCCGACCAGGTCGCTGCCATTGGCCAACCCGTTTGGAAACCGCCCGGACCGCGACAGCAGCAGCAGCCGCGCGGACTCGACTGCGCCACAGGCGAGGATGATGACCTCGGCCTGCTGCTCCACGAGGTCGCCGTCGGCATCCGCGTAGACCGCGCCCCGGGCCCGGCCCCGGCCGTCGACCGCGATCTCGCGCACATAGCTGTCCGGGCGCAGGTCGTAGTGGCCGGTTCGAAGGGCGTCGGGCACGAACACGTTGAGCGCGCTGGACCGAGTCCCGGTCGGATCGCCGTGCTGCTGGGCAAATGCGCTGATCACCGTTGCCGGACGACCGTTGAACGGCCGCGAGAGCGCGGCCTGGGGGGTCTGGAACGAGTTCCACCCGAGCTCCCGGCACCCGAGGTGGAATTTCTCGGCGTAGCGGGAGACCGGCATCGGCGGACATGGGTAGTCGCGACTGCGGGGACCCTCGAACCCGTTCGCCCCGGCCTGTCCGGACACGCCAAAGGCCCATTCGACCTTCGAGTAGTAGGGCTCCAGGTCCGCGTAGCTGATCGGCCAATCGGCCAGCGTGGCGCCGGGCAGGTCCCCGACGACGGTGCGCATGCGAAAGTCGTTCTCGGTAAAGCGCGGCAGCCAGCCCTGCCAGTGGACGGTCCCACCACCGACCATCTGGGGCACCGGGCAGAACAGGTCGACCGTGGGTTCCTCGTCGGGGGACGTCCGCACCGTGCGCGGATTGAGGAGCGGATCGGGCCACAGGTTGTATCGATTGATGTTGGCGAGCTCATCGCCGCCGAACGTCTCGCGGGTCCGCCAGGGACCCTTCTCGAGCGCAACGACGTCGATCCCGCGCTCGGTCAGGACCTTGGCCGCCGCGGCACCGGACGCGCCGGCCCCGATGATGCACACGGCCACCTTGGGCGGGTTCGGCTTAGGCTTCATCGCCCGCGCCGGCGTCATGCTCGGGTTGGCTCTCGGCGAACCAGGCCAGGGTGCTGTAGCGCCCGCTGTGGACCTCCGCCAGCGAGGTCGGCCCCGGGAAGCCGATGGTCTGCCAGCCGACACGGTCCCGGTTGCCACCGTAGATCGGATCGGCATAGAACCCCTGTCGGGTGTGCAGGCAGAGCAATCCGAAGAAGCCCAGGTCGATCTCGGCCTTCGTCTGCTGGAGAGGCGGAGCATCGCCGTCCTGCCCTTCGCCGGAGCCCGTCGACCCGCCTTCGCTGCGCTCCACCTCGGTCAGGATGCGGTCCTGCTGGCTCGTCTCGAGCAGCGCGAACTCCGAGCCAAACGACGCTCGGCTGAGGCGGTCGAGGGTCACCACCCCGGCGACGTAGCGCGCTCGAATCGCGTCGATGCGGCGCTGCCATGCTTCGGCCCGCTTCCCGGCGAGGACCTCGAAGCCACTGCCGTCGGGCCGGGCATAGATCGACCCGATTCCGGCCAGATAGCGGTCGAGGAAGTCGATCGAGCCGGCCTCTCGGGCCCCGGGAAGATCGTCGGTCGGGATGATCCGAGCCATCGCCGCCTCGATCGTCGCGCGCTGATGGGCGTCGAAGAAGCGCTCGGCGGTCATGACGCGACGGCGGGCTCGCGGGGCGCTTGGATCGGCCGGACATCGACCCAGCGGCCGGCTCGGGCGCTCTCCACGACGGCCTCGACGAGAGCCACGCTGCGCGCGCCGTCGGCCAGCGTCGGGTATGGCGAATCGGGGCCATCGGCCGGCGGATCGCCCGCGGCGATGGCGGCGTAGAACGGGCGCAGGACGTCGCGCAAGGCCTCGCCCCAGCCCTCGGGGTGGCCCGCGGGGAGCGACGGGACCCCGACTGGCCAGGGATTCCCCAGCGGGCCACGGCTCAGGACCACGGACTCATTTCGGGCACCCAGCCAGAGTCGCTCCGGGTCCTCCTGGGCCCAACCCAGGGAACGCTCGGATCCCGACAGCCGAACGGTCAGGTCGTTCTTGTGGCCGGGGCTCACCTGGCTGACGACGACCGAGCCCAGCGCGCCGCCGTCGAACCGGGCGAGGACGGTTGCGGCGTCCTCCGTATCGACCGTGACCTCCTCGGTCGGTCCCGACCCGACGCCGAACGCGGAGCCGGAGCGGATCGGGCGGCGGCGGATCGGGACCAACGTGGCCAGATCGGCCATGACCGATCGGACGTTGGCACCGGACACGAATTCGACCGTGTCGAACCAATGGGTGCCGATGTCGGCGAAGGCGCGTGACACACCGCCGGCGGCCGAGTCCACCCGCCAGTTGAAGTCGGTCGGATCGGATAGCCAGTCCTGGAGGTAGCCGCCATGGACGACCCGGAGCCGTCCGAGCTCGCCGTTCCCGACGATCTCCCGGGCGCGCCGAACCATCGGGTAGCCGCGGTAGGTGAGCGCGACTGCGGCATGCCGGCCCGTCCGTCGGGCCACGGCCAGGAGCGTGGCGGCGCCTTCGCGATCGATCGCGATCGGCTTCTCGACGACGACGTGCTTGCCGGCCTCCATGACCGCCCGGGCCAGCTCCACGTGAGTCCGGTTGGGGGTGCAGATGTGAACGACGTCGATGGTCGGATCGGACAGCAGCTCGGCGATGTCGACCACGGCGCGGGGAACGCCCAGCGATCGGGCCGTGATCGGACCGCGGACCGGGTCCCGATCGACCAGCGCGACCACGTCGGCATACCCGCCACGCCGGACCGCGTCGACGTGCTGCGGCCCGATGAACCCGGTACCGACGACCGCGGCCCGCAGTCGCCCGTCCGACCGGCTCACGTCCACCACGCGTCGCCGAGGGCCGGCTCGGTGGGCATGATCGAGCGCAGGAAGGCGACGCCCATCCGGAAGCCCTCGTCGATCGAGAGGAGCGCGTCCTCGTGCTCGATCGAGAGCACGTCGTCGTAGCCGACGAGCCGCAGCGTGGAGACGAGGTCGCGCCAGAACTGCTCGCCGTGGCCGTAGCCGACGGTGCGGAACGTCCAGGCGCGCTCGCGCAGCGACGAGTACGGCGCGGGGTCGAGCACGCCGTCCACGCGCG
>JAXDKT010000077.1:0-18984 GCA_034666965.1 Chloroflexota bacterium
AGGATCGGGTCGCGCCGATCCAGCAGCTGCTCCGCCGAGGCGAGGAAGTCGTCCAGGCCGCTCGACGCGCTGGCAGCCGCGCTGGCTGTTTCGGCGGCGGCGAGGAAGCGACGATGACGGGTCATCGCCTCCCACTCGTTTGATCGAGCGACGAAGGCATTCCATCGGGCCTGCTCTTCGTACTTGACCCGCGCCTCAGCCATCGCTGTCTCCCAGCGATCCCGTCGATCAGCGGCTTCCCGTTCGCGCTCCTGGTCCCGCCACGCCGAGCGCAGCCGCTCGATCTCGATGGCTCGGAAGATCCGCGGGAGTTTCTCCTCGACGGTGATCGTCTTGGAGTCGCGGAACCTGTCTCCGCTGTAGCCCATGCCGGCGCCTTCGACGATCACCTCGATGACTCCGGTGCTCACCACCTCGACCTTCCGCGCCGGCTGCCATGACGCCTGCTCGCGGCGCAAGCGAGGAGGTTGGACCGGCGACTCGATCTGGCTCACCTTCTCGCGGACGCGGATCGAGTAGATGCCGCCGGGCGCGCGAAGCACCAAGTCAGCGCGGTCAACCTCGCGCGCACGGTACGTGTCGAGCCCGGGTGGAACCTGGCTAGGAACGAGTGCATCTACGCCGCGCCGGGGCGCCTCGGCGGCAAGCGCCTGGAGGATCCGCGCAGCTCGGGCCAGGTATTCATTGGTCACGGCCTGTCGACCACGGCCGGCCAGGAACGCCTTCACCGCAGGGTGGTATCGCGTGACATCGGTCGGGACCGGGACAGGCACGGGGTCGACCAGGTCGTCGAAGTGCCTGACGAGCACGACCTCGTACCGCGGCTCGCTCCACGAGCCGGTGCTTTTCAGCTCGAGCCGCAAGCCTTTCGGGCGAGCGGGCGAATGATGACTCGCCTTCACGAGGGTCTCATGAGCAAACTTCACCTCGTAGGTATCACCCACAACGAGGCGCCCGCCGGCATCGACCACGCGCCGGATCAGGTCATCGGGGTCCGTCGTTGCGCGTTCGCCAGTGCTCACCGTCGCGTGCGCGTCCAGCCACTCCCGACCGGCCTTGGTGATAGAGGCGGTCCAGGTCGCGCCGTGCCCGCGTACCCTGACGAGCCGACGGCGATGAAGAGCACGCGTGGTGATCCGGCGGCTGTATTCGTCGTCAGCGGCGTCTTGGCAGCCGTCTCGGATCCATTCGAGCACCTGAACCTGTCGCCCGCTGAGCGACGTTGGATTCCTGCTCATCCGTCACCCCAGTCCGATCAGAGCGGGCCCGCCGGCCCATCCGCAGGGTCCACTGGTGGGAGATCGAGCACAGGCTACGTGCCTGCCGCGGCGGGGAATGGACTCGCTACAGTTCGAGGCGCCAGTCGATCCGCTCAGCGCCCAAGGCCAGCAGGCCGTCATCCGCGTGGCCGAACGGTCGCTAGCGGAGAAGCCGCTTGCTGGAAGAGGCGACGGATGATCGGAGCGGATCACCGGGTGGACGGCTGACTCCAGCGGCTGTCTCCCGACACGCGCGAAGCCTGCCGTGGTTCCCATGGGGACACGTTCGGCTTCCGAAAGCCCCGAAAAAAGCCCGTGTCGGATCAGTTCCTCCCAGCTGCGGACTGGGTATGCCGCCTCGGCCACCGCTGACTCGAATAGCGTACCGATCAATCCGATGCCCGGAGCCCGCAGACCGCCCTTCAGGCCGTGGTGCGTCGCTACCCTCCTTCCGGCAGCGCCCGGTCGTTTGGTACGATGCGCCTCTCCCGAGCGGGAGTAGCTCAGTCGGCAGAGCGTCTGCTTCCCAAGCAGAAGGTCGCGGGTTCGAACCCCGTCTCCCGCTCCACTTTCCTCTTCGGCCCTCAGCCGACGATCGCCAGCGGCTCGAGCCCGGACAGGGGGCCGCCCGGCCGGGGCCGCGTCAGCTCCGGCTCGGGGCCGCGGTCGACATCGCGAGCCGCGAGCTCGGCGTCGAGCTGGGCGACGAGTGTCGGGATGCCCGACCGAAGTGCCTGCCCATAGGCGGGTGCGATGTGCTCCACGAGCGCCTTCTCGCGCCGGGTCTTCGGCGCCCCATACCGGAAATGGACGATGGTGCCCGACGCGGCCGGCTCCAGCTCCACGGTGTGGAGGAGCTTCACCGGTCCACCCGGGGTGTCGAGGATCGTTCGATCCGTGAGGTAGTCGTACGGACGCCAATCGAGGATCTCCTCGATGACGGCATCCTTGCCGTGCATGCAGTGGTTGGCCGAGCCGGGCCCCCGTCGGCCGCCGGTGGTCCCCTTGACCTCCACCTCGGTCACCCAGGGCTGCCACGTCATCCGCTGGCCAGGCTTTGTGATGAATTCCCACGCCACTTGCGGCGGGACGTTGGTCGGCACGGACACGATCAGGATGGACTCCTCTGGGGAAACGATGACGCGCCCGCGAGCCTCCTCCTCCTGCCAGCGGCGCTCGAGGTCGTGAGCCCAAACCGGAACGGCGCCAATCCGATCGTAGGTCTCGCTGTGCTCGCGCATGCCGAGCGCGGCCGGGTCGAGGTCGGATGCGTCGATGCACGCCTGGCTGATCAGGGCGTAGGCGTCGATGCCCAGCTTCTCGACGACCTCGTTCTTCAGCAGCCGGTGAGCGACGATCACGTCGGACCCGAGGAGCTCCTGCCGGCCGGCGACCTTCTGCGTGATGGCGAGGCCGTGGTGGACGACGAACTTGAGGTCGAGATCCGGGATCCGGGCGCAGGCATTGCACTCACAGGACGTCGCCTGACGGACGTCGCGACGACGCCGACGAAACCCGAAGTAGCAGCGCTCGATCGTGTCGAGGAGCATCGACCCATCGACCTTCTCGGCCGTCGCGAAGGTGAATGCCGCATCGCCCTCGAGCTTTGCCAGCCGGAAGTTCGGCCGGAGCGCCGTGACGACGGCACCGATCAGGTCCGCGAGGATGTCCTGTGCGTGGTCCAGCTCGACGTCGGCGAGGTAGCCCGTGTACCCGGAGATGTCGGCGATCAGGAAGCAGGTGGGTTGCGCGGTTGAGAGCATCGTTCCTCGCCGGAGTGAAGACCGCGACGGTCATCAGTACACGTTTCGCCACGACACGATACCTCGCGCCGATCCGCTCCCCCTTCCACGCTCACGCCACCCGGTCGGCGATCGTGCGGGCCACGAGGGTCGCGTCCTCGCCGACGCCCAGCAGCGTGGACGATTTGCGGGTCCGCAGGAAGTGGCTGCCGACGAAGAAGAGCCCGTCGACGACCGTGCTCGCCCCGTCGACCTGGATCGGGAAGCCCAGCTCGTCGAACGCGTCGACCCAGGGCAGCCAGGAACGGAAGTCCGGCCGAAAGCCACCCGCGAATACGACCGCCCCAAAGCCGTCGAGGGAGACTCGCTCCGGAGCTTCCCCATCGAATGGCTCGGGATCGCCGACCTCCGGCCGCGGGAGCCCGCGCTCGTCGGCGGCACGGAAGAACAGTCCCATGAGCTCGCGGTGCTTCGCATCGCCCCAGGCGACGGTTTCGGCGAGATCGGGAGCAAAGCGCGCATGGCGGCCTTCGGCTCCCAGGAAATGGCCGACCAGCTTCACGCCCCTCGCCCGGAGCGTCCGGAGGTTGAGGTCGTGGCCGCCACCGTGGCCCGTCGCCAGGGGGTTCGCGCCGAGGCGCGCTGCAGGTGTCGGAAGGGCAGCGGCCTGCTGGTCGAGGAAGCCCGACGCCTCCAACCACCAGATGAGGTCGTGGTCGCCCATTCGGCGCGGCGCCCAGGGTGCCTTCCCGCACGAGAGGACGACATCGCGTCCGGCCTCCCGCAGCTCCTCGGCCAGCTGGGCACCCGACTGCCCGCTGCCGACAACCAGCACGTGTCCCGGCGGCAGGGCCCCCGGGTTGTGGTAGTCCTCGATGTCGATCTGGAGGAGGTCGGCAGGCAGGGAGTCGGAACCGGCCGGGCGGTGGGGGCGCTGGAACGCTCCCGTGCAAAGCACGACCTCGTTGGCGCGCACGTCGCCGGCGGAGGTTCGAGCGATGAACCGGTCCGTTGCTCGATCGATCGTCCGGACGGCGACCTGCTCCCGGACGGGCAGTCCCGCTGCGGCGGCGTAGCGCTCGAAGTGGGCGACGATCTGGTCGCGGGGCATGAAGCCATCGGGGTCATCGCCGGCGTATCCCCCATCCGGCAACCGCACGGACCAGTTCGGGGTGACCAGGCAGAAGCTGTCCCAGCGACTCCGCCACGTCTGGCCGATGCGGCCCCGTTCCAGGACGACGTGGTCGATCCCCAGGCCCGCAAGCTCATGGCTGACCGACAGGCCGGCGGACCCACCGCCCACGACCAGGACGTCGACGCTCTCCATTGGGGCCGATTCTAAGAGACGCGCGTGACGGGGGGTGCCTGCCTGGGTTTGCCGCGGCTCACGCCCGCCTCGACCGGCGACGGCCTCCCGCGGATCAGCCCATCAGGGTCAGCCCGTACCGCTCGATCAGCTCAGGCACCCAGTCCATCGACATCGTCGAACCGTACTGCGCAGCAGTCGCTCCCATCGTCTCGGGGGTCAGCTCGCCCCGGGCGCCGAGCTCGCCGAACTTCGCGAACATCTCCTCCAGTCCGGACGGGGTGATGATCTCGAGAATCCGCGCCGGCTGGTCGTCGGGGTTCCAGAACGTATGCTGAATCTGGCGCGGTTTGAGGATGTACGAGCCGGTCTCAGCGATGAACTCGTCATCGCCGACCCGCGCACCGATGCGACCCTCGAGGATGTACGACCACTCGTCGTGATCCTGGTGGACATGTGGCGGCACGAGGATCCTTGGCGCAACTGGGTGTTCGACGATGGAGATCACGCCGTTCGTGGCGGTGCCGGGGATCTTCGTGATCACCCCGACCGGACCCTCCATTACGACTTGGCCGTCTGTCGGCTCGACGAGGAACCGGTTCGCTGGCCTGAGCGGGGACGTCGTCATCTCGCACCTCTATTTCAATACACGGATATGTGCAGCGAATCTAGGCTAGCCAGCGGCGCTCCATTCGTCAATACTTTCGGTGCACATGCCTGGGCAAGAGAAGAAGCCGCGTCCTCGAACGTATCGCTTGGGCCGTCGCCTCGAGCAGGTCGAGGCGATGCGCCAACGCATCACCGAGGCGGCGTTCGAACTGCACGGCACCGTTGGCCCGGCGCAAACGTCGATCAGCGCGGTGGCCGAGCTGGCCGGCGTCCAGCGCCACACGGTCTACCACCACTTCCCCGATCTGACCTCGCTCTTTCGCGCTTGCACGGAGCACGGGATGCGCGTCACCGGCGTTCCTGAGGGGGCGTCCTGGCTCGCCATCGACGACCCGACCACCCGCCTCCGCCACGCGCTCGATGAGCTTTACGCCTACTACCGACGCAACGCCCGGCTCCTCGGCAACATCGTCCGCGACATGTCGGTGCTGGCGGACATCGGGGGATCGGAAGCGTTCGTCGAGCGGCTGGCCGAGTTGTTCTCCGCCGTCGCCGTCGGGTGGCCGGGCGATGCCGCCACGCAGCGTCTGCGGACCGTGGCGATCGGCCACGCGATGGCATACGAGACGTGGCGGTCGGTGACGGAAATGGGCCTGTCTGACCTGGAGGCCAGCGATCTCATGCTGGGGCTCGTCAGCACAATCAACGCGGGTGGCGAGTCATCGCACCGGGGCCGCTCGGCGCCGGCCGTGCCTGGCTCGCCAGCCACAGAGGTCCAGCGCCCGGTCAAATCCCGGTCTCGATCTCGCGCCTCCGGCGGGCGATGAAGGCGTCGAGGGCCTCGCGTACGGAGGGGTCCATCGGCGGCGGCTCGAACTCGGCAAGGAGCTGCTTCCAGATGGTGTTGGCCCGCTCGGTCGCGGTCCGGGCGCCGTCGTCGTGCCAGGTCTCGAAGTTGCGCCAGTCCGACAGCAACGGCCGGTAGAACGCCGTCTCGTAGCGTTCGAGGGTGTGGGCCGAGCCGAAGAAGTGGCCGCCCGGCCCGACCTCGGCGATGGCATCCACCCCCAGGGTCGCCTCGTCGACCTCGAACGGGACCAGGACCTCGGCCATCATCTGCAGGATCTCGGCGTCGACGATCAGCTTTTCGAACGAGGCGGTCAGGCCACCCTCCAGCCAGCCGGCGCCCTGGTACAGGAGGTTGACCCCGCCCATGATCGAGCCCCACACCGACATCTCGGACTCGTAGGCGGCCTGGGCGTCAACCACGCTCGACGCGGTGGCGTTCGACGAGCGCCACGGCAGCCGGTAGCGACGAGCCAGCTGACCGGTCGCGAAGGCCGCCTTGACGTACTCCGGGGTTCCGAAGGCGGGTGACCCTGTGCGCATGTCGACGTTCGAGGTGAACCCGCCGTAGATCACCGGGGCGCCGCGCCGCGCCAGCTGGGTCAGCGCGACCATGAACAGGGCCTCGGCATTCTGCTGGGCCAGGGCACCAGCCAGCGACACCGGGGTCATCGCCCCGGCCAGGGTGAACGGTGTGACCACCACCGGCTGGCCATGGGTCGCCATCTCGATCAGCCCGTCGGACTGGGGGCCGTCGAGCCGGAGCGGTGAGTTCGAGTTGATGATCGTCATCAGCCGCGGCTCGCGGGCCAGCGCGTCGCGATCCACCCCGCCGATGAGACAGGCGACTTCGATCGCATCGTCGACCGGAACGCGCCCGGAACCCAGGCACTGCCAGGTCTTGTCGAGCAGGGTGGCGAGGGCGTGGTACATGTCGAGATGGCGGGTGGGGACCGGCAGATCGGTCGGCTCGAGCGGGCCACCGCCCTCCTGCTGGACGATGTCGAGCGAGCCGATCACCCGGACGTAGTCCTGGAAGTCGGCGAAGTTGCCCGGGCGGCGGCCCCGGTCGAGATCGGTCACGAAGGCAGGCCCGCCGACCGCCCCGAACACCAGGTGGTTGCCGCCCAGGACGATGTCCCGCTCCGGGTTCCGGGCGTGGAGGGTGAACTCCGCCGGCGCCGTGGCGATGAGCTCCTCGACCAGGCCCTCGTCGAGGCGGACGTTGCGCCGCTCGCGATCGACCTCGGCGCCCGCTCGCGTCAGCAGGTCCAGGGCGCGGTCGCCCAGGATCTCGAACCCGATCTCGCGCAGGATCCGCAGCGACGCCCGGTGGATCGCCTCGACCTGGTCGGCGTCCAGGATCTCGACGGGCCGATACGGGTTGACGATCGAGCGCCACGGGAGCTGACCCAGGCCGGGCGGCGGCCGGCGACGGCGGCGATGCGCCCCGATGTCCGTGGACACGCTCGACGCCTCCTGCGACGGTCTGAAGCCACGCTCGGCTGAGCGTACCGCACGGGCTTCGGCCGGAACCCCACGTCCCGAGGGCCGGCCCCGCTCGCGGGGACCGACGCACCACGGATGACGACCTATCATCGCCCCATGAAGGTCTCGAACCGGGTCGTCGTCGCGCTGACCATCCTGGTCGTGGTGACCCTCATCCTCGGCCCGATCCTGGAGGTCGCCGGCTCGATCCGCTTCTGAGCGGGGTGACTGCCCCGCATCGGCGTGGCGGGTTGTGGCTGCGGCGCGCAGCCTGACTTCGCTAGTCGGCCTTGGTGCCGTTGGTCAGCGTCGTCCAGCGGATCGCCGAGTGGCCCTCCAGCCCGAACGGGCGGTCTGGGGCAAAGATGGCCGGCCAGGCCGCCGCCTGCCAGTGCTGGTAGGCGATCTCCCACATCGGGCTCGGATTCGGCACGCGGACCGCGGAATCCCACGGCCAGGCGGCGGGGTTGAACCAGTAGCTGGCCACCAGATCGACGGCCGTCCGCAGCGACGCGCCACCCTTGCCGACGTACGACCACAGGTCGACGCCGCGCAGCTCGGCCAGCCGGGCCGTGCCCAGCTTGTACTGGAGCGCCTCCTGGCTGTAGGACATGCCGTCCTTGCCGCGCCGGACCTCGTCGGGCAGGTGGCCGTCGGCCGGGACGGCGTCGAGCCGCGTCCGCCACTCATCGAGCGCGCTGGCGAACCCGTCGCGATCGCCGAGGTAGTCGGTGAGCACCGCCCGGGCGAAATTGCCGGCGTCGCCCCAGTTGCCGTCGCGGGTCGGCAGGATCGGCAGGATGAGATCGTGAAGCCAGGCCCGCAGGGCGGTCTCATCGGCGACGGTCATCACCCGGGCCGGCCGGATCAGGTCGGCGGCGAAGACGAACCCGGGCACCACCCGGGCGACGATGAGCGACGTCTGGCAGCCTCCGCCGCTGGCGCATGCGTTGGTCAGCTGGCTGGTGGTCTGGACCCAGGCCTGGATGTACGCCTTGGCGCCCTCGGCGTAGCGGACCTCGCCCGTGGCCGCATAGGCAAGGGCCAGACCGTAGGCGGTGGCGGTGTCGTCCACGAACGGGCCCTCGGTGTCCGGGATCTCGAGGTTGGGCGTGGGCCGCGGTTGGGGCGGCAGGGCCGCGTCCGCATCCGCCACGAGCTCGGCCAGCGCTCCCGCCAGCGGCTGGTCGCCAGCCTTCGCCCGGCGAACCCGCTCGGCGAGGTCCGCTGGCTCGACCAGGTAGCCAGTGGCCGCGGAGCCCGGGAGGGGCACTGAGACGCTCGGCTCGGGCAGGCCGGACGGCCGTAGCGTCACCGTCGGCCGGCCGCGGGTCGCGAGCGTGGAGCCGAGAACGACGATGGCCACGAGCAGGATCGCGCTGCCCCCGACGACGACCGCCGGGAGCCGCCGCCGAGGTCGTGGGGTCGGTTCCGCCGCGGGTTCGTCCATCCGCTCGATTCTACCGGTCGGAGCCCGAAGGGCCGGCTGCCAGCGCATCGCGGTACTCTTTGCCGGCGACGGTCAGCACGCTGCGCCGTCCGGCACCCTGGAGGGCAACGTGGCCGATCGGATCATGCTTCTCATCGGCACCAAGAAAGGTGCCTTCATCGCCGAGTCGGACCGCTCCCGGCGGAGCTGGACCATCCGCGGCCCGGGCTGCGAGGGCTATCCGATCCAGGACATCAGCCGAGACTCGGCGACCGGCACCCTGTACGCCGGCGGCGGCTCGGTGTGGTACGGCCCGACCGTCTTCCGGAGCGACGACCTCGGCGAGAGCTGGACTCAATCGAGCGACGGGCTGACCTACGGCGACGACGGCCCCAAGATCACTGCCGTCTGGAACGTCACCGCGGCCCACGGCGGCCTGTACGCGGGCGTCGGCCCGGCGGGCCTGTTCCGGAGCGACGACGGCGGTCGGACCTGGGAACACGTCGAGGGCCTGACCAACCATCCCTCGCGCCCGACCTGGCAGCCCGGCGCCGGTGGGCTCATCCTCCACTCGATCGTCCCCCACCCCACCGACCCCGATCGGATGTGGGTCGCGATCTCGGCCGTGGGCACGTTCGAGACCCGCGACGGCGGCGCGACTTGGGAGCCGCGCAACAAGGGCGTCCGAGCGGACTTCATGCCCGATCCCGAGCCGGTCACCGGGCAGTGCGTGCACAAGCTGGTCATGGCCGCCGGCGAGCCCGAGCACCTCTACCAGCAGAACCACTGCGGGCAGTACCGCTCGTTCGACGGCGGACTCACCTGGCAGGAGATCACACCCGGCCTGCCCAGCGAGTTCGGCTTTCCCATGGTCGCTCACCCCCGCGATCCCAGGACGGTTTGGGCGATCCCGCTCAACGGTGCCGATCAGGGCCGGTACATGCCCGACGGCCAGGCGGCCGTGTGGCGGACCCACGACGGCGGAGACTCCTGGATCCGCGGCGACGCCGGGCTCCCCCAGCGAGACGCCTACCTGGGCGTCCTGCGCGAGGCGATGGCCCGCGACGAGCTCGATCCGGTCGGGGTCTACTTCGGGGCGAGCACGGGCCAGCTGTTTGGCAGCGCGAATGGCGGCGAGAGCTGGGCGTCGATCGCGGCCAACCTGCCGCCGATCTGGTCGGTCGAGGCGATCGTCGTCTGACGCCGATGGCGGACGTCATCCTGCCCCGCTCGCTGGCCGCCCTCGTCCCCGGGGTCGAGCGCCGGACCACGGTCGCGGCCGGGACCGTCGGCGAGCTGATCGCCGCGCTCGACGCCCGCTGGCCGGGCATCGCCGATCGCCTGTGCGACGCCGGTCCGTCGATCCGCGAGCACATCAACGTGTTCGTCGACGGTGAGCGGACGACCTCGCTCGATGAGCCGATCCCGCCCGACGCGACGATCCACGTGATCCCGGCGATCGCCGGCGGTGAGGGATCCGCCCGGAGCGAGCCGGGCCAGCCCCACGGGCACGGATCATAAGCCGGAGGGAGCGACGCGCATGCGGATCGTGGTCACGGGTGGCAGCGGCAAGGGCGGACGCTGGGTGGTGCGCGACCTGCGCGACCACGGCCACGACGTCCTCAACGTCGATCTCGTCCGCGACGGCAGCGCGGATGGGTTGTCCATCGCCACCGACCTGTCCGACCTCGGCCAGGCCACCGAGGTCATCGCCGGCGCGGACGCCGTGGTCCACTTCGCCGCGATCCCGGCGCCCCGCCTGCGACCCGAGGGGGAGACCTTCCGGGTGAACGCGATGTCGACCTACAACGTGTTCTCGGCCGCGGTCTCGGCCGGTGTCCGTCGGGTGGTGTGGGCCTCGAGCGAGACGGTCCTCGGGCTGCCCTTCGACACGCCACCGCAGTTCGCGCCGATCGACGAGACGATCGAGCCGCGGCCGGAGAGCTCGTACGCGCTGTCCAAGCTGGTCGGCGAGACGATGGCCGAGCAGCTGGCCCGACGGTCGGGCATCCCCTTCGTCGGTCTGCGCATCTCCAACATCATGGAGCCCGACGACTACGCGGCGTTCCCCGGCTACTGGAAGGACCCGACGATCCGGAAATGGAACCTGTGGGGCTACGTCGACGTGCGCGACGTCGCCCAGGCCGTGCGCCGCGGGCTCGAGGCCGAGGTCGGCGGCGCCGAGGTCTGCATCGTGGCCGCGGCCGACACGGTCATGACCCGGCCCAGCGCCGAGCTCATGGCCGAGGTCTTCCCGGGCGTTCCCCTCCGCCGACCGATCACCGACAGCGAGACCCTGCTGTCGATCGACAAGGCCCGCCGGGTGCTCGGCTACGAGCCGGAGCACCGCTGGGCCGACCACATCGCCGGCGGGTAACCGGGCAGGTCAGCGCCCCCGGAGGGAGCACCCTTGACCGCGGTGCCGCGTCCGCCGACGCGCGTCAGCGCGCGGCGAGTCGCTCGGCGAGGCTCCGGCCGCTCGGTGGCTTGCCGGTCCGTTCGGACCTGGCGTCGAGCCGCAACAGCGACTCCTGGACGAAGCGCACACCCAGCCAGCGCAACGGCTCCGGCTCCCAGGCCGGAGAGCGGTGATTGACCAGGGGCAGCTCGGTCAGCTCCGTGCGGGCACCGCTGATCAGGTCGGCCAGGACCCGGCCGCCGAGGTTGGCCGTCGCCACCCCGTGACCGGTGTAGCCGCGACCGGAGGCGATCCCGGTCGCCGGGTCGTACGAGAACGTCGGCAGCCAGTCGCGGGGGAAGCCCAGCGGGCCGCCCCAGGCGTGGGTGAAGCGGATGCCGGCCAGGCTCGGGAACCAGGCCTCGACGAACCCGCGGAGCATCGCGTGGGTCCGCTCGTCGCGATCGAAGGCAGGCTCGATCCGCGAACCGTAGCGGTACGGTGCGCCGCGGCCGCCGAACAGGATCCGGCCGTCCCGGGTCCGGGTCAGGTAGTCGATCGACAGGCGGTACGAGGCCAGGCACTCGCGGTCGCGCCAGCCGATCGTGGCCCATTGCGCGTCGGTCAGCGGCTCGGTCAGGACGATCAGCGAGTAGGTCGGCAGGAGCGAGCGATGCCAGGGCCGGAGCTGGGTCAGGTACGCCTCGCCGGCCAGCACCACGGTGTCCGCCCGGAGCTCGCCGCGCTGGGTCCGGAGGGCCGGCCGGAGGGCACCGTTACCGGCGCCGGGTCGCACGTCGACGACCGCGGTTCGCTCGTGGATCGTGCCACCTCGGCGCTCCACCGCCCGGGCCAGGCCGCGGACGAGCTTGCCCGGATGCATCGAGGCGTACTGGGTTCCGAACACGCCGCCGAGCGCGCCCTCGACCCGGATCCGCTCGGCCACCCCGGCCGCATCGAGGCGCTGATAGTGGCCGGCCCGGCCGGCGGCCTCGAGGCCGGCCCAATGGGCCTCCATCGCCGGCAGCTGGCTGGGGCCCCGCGCGACGACGAGGCTGCCGCCCTTGACGTAGCCCGCGTCGATGCCCTCGACGGCGCACACTCGCCCGATCTCGTCGACGCCGCTGTCTACCGCGTCCTCGATGGCGGTCATCCCGGCTCGGCCGAAGCGGCGCTCGAGGTTGGCCGACGAGACCTGCAGGCCGGCGGCACACCAGCCACCGTTGCGCCCCGAGGCGCCAAACCCGGCGATCTCGCGCTCGAGGACCGTGACCTTGAGGCCCGGTTCGCGGCGAAGGAGCTCGTAGGCGGTCCACAGCCCCGTGTAGCCGGCGCCCAGGATGGCCACGTCGGCGTCGGCCGAGCCATCCAGCGCGGGGCGCGGCGTGAGGTCGTCTTCGCTGGTCTCGAGCCAGAAGCTCGTGGCGCCATAGCCGAGCGGGTCGACGGTCACCGGCGGGCCTCCTCCATCCCCGCCAGGGCGTCGAACGATTCGCTCCGCTCCACGACCATGTCCGCCCCCAGCCGGCCGCGGCCGGTCGGCCGGACCGCCTCGCCGAGGATCGAGGGCCAGCCGCTTCCGGCGATCCGCTCGAGCGTGGCCACGGCCTCGACGACCGTCGCGCGGGCCATCGTCAGGGCCGGCCCTCGTGGCCGCAGGGGACCCAGCGAGCCGGATGCCTCGGCGGCCACCGAGGCGACGGCCCGGGTGGCCGCGACCGCCTCGGCCACGCTATCGCCGTAGGCCGATCGGACGATCAGTCCGGCCGGACCGGCCAATGGCAACACGGCGCCCAGGATCGCCGGCCAGGCGAGCGCGGCACGGGTTCCGGGCGCCGGCTCGTCGAAGGCCATTGGATGCTCCCCGAGCACGGCCCGCCGGACGGTGACCTGGGCGACCGCCGCGGCAGCCGGTCCGCGCTCGTCGATCAGCCAGGGCGGCAGCGCGCCGACCAGCAGCCGGACCGGCGGCACGCCGTGGAGCCGGGCCAGGAACACCCCCACAAGCTGGAGAGCCAGCGCTCGACCGGCCCGCGTGGTCGCGTCGGAGGGTACCCCTCGAGCGAGATCGGGGCCGACGACCAGCGGACCGGCCCCGACCAGCACGGTCGCCCCGGACCGGGTCAGGACACGATGGGCGAAGGCGTGATCGGCCAGGGCCCGATCGGGGTCGACGTTGCCGTCCACGATCTCGGCGACCACGTCCGCGGCCACGACGTCGATCCGCTCGAAGGCCGCGACGACCGCCTGCTCCGGGGCGGCGAGGGGCATGCCAACCGTCGCGAGGCGGGCGTAGGCCCGTCGCTCGGCAGCGGCCTGGTCGACCGCCTGACGCAGCTCAGCCAGGCCGCGCTGGCTGCCCGATGGTGCGAGCTCCGCGGTCGCCTCGGAAGCGGTCGGGCTGCTGGCGGGACCGGGTCGCGGTCGCCAGAACGGGACGTCGATGCCCTCGTCGTGGAGCCGCTCGGCCAGCTCACGGATGGCCGGCACGCTGACCTGGATCACGTCGACGCCGGCGTTGGCCAGGGCGGTCGCTTCGGGAATGCCTGTGGCGACGCTGCCCGACGCGAGCGACGCACCGATCCACGGCTTGTCGGCGTCGCCGATCACGGCCAGGAGCTCCAGTCGCGCGGTCCGATTGGCGTCGATCCGATCGAGCGCGGCCGCGCCCAGGGACCGTGCCATGGCCTCGACGGCCGCTCGCCGATCCCGATCGCGCAGGACCTCCGACTCGAGGCCCAGGTCGACCGCCCCCGAGGTCACGTCGAGGGCCAGCTCCTGGGGCGTCGTCTCGTATTCGAGCAGGGCCGCGACGAAGGGGAGGATGACCCCGCCGGCGAGCCGCTCCGGTCGGGCCGAGACGTAGCGGTCGACGACCTCGCCGGCCAGCGGCCGGCCGGACTGATCGACGCCGGTCACGCCCATCATTCGCAGCAGGGCCCGCTCCTGCCCGCCGGTGGTGCAGATCCGGGCCCGGGCACCCCATGCGCCGGCCAGCGTCTCGGCCAGCTGGACCAGGCGGTCGATCGGGCCGAGGTCGCCCGGGCCGCTCATGCCAGGCGACCCGCCGCTCGAAGCAGGTCCAGGGTCCGCTCCACCGGCAGACCCGGCACGACATGGCCGTCGCGTCCGACCACGGTGTCGGCCACGAACAGCGAGTCGATGACCGCCTCCTCGGCCGCCTCCACCGCCGCCATGAACAGCCGATCCAGGTAGTCGTCGTGGAGGTGGGTCGTGGTGGCCATCGGGCCGCCCGGACTGCGCGGGACGCGGTAGCCGGTCGAGAGCGCGAGGAAGATCTCGCCCGATCCGTGGCCGGCCGTCGAGCCGGTGCGGGCCAGGCCAAGGCCGGCGCGTCGGGCGAGCCGCTCGAGCTGCTTGGGCAGAAGCGGCGCGTCGGTCGCCAGGACCACCACGCAACTGCCCCGCTCGCGGATGGCGGCCGGGTGCTCCGCCTCGGGCGTTCCGCCGCCCGTCGCCGGCCAGCCTTCCGCCGCCAGCGTCGCGCCGACCGGGACCCCAGCGACGGTCAATCGCTCGAGCCAGCCGAAGTTGGTCATGGCCAGCGCGCCGACGGTGTACGGATGGCCGTCGGTCGCCCCCTGACCGTCGTGCAGGTCGACCGGGCGGACCAGACGCGAGGCGCTGCCGATCCCGCCCTTGAGCTCGAAGCAGACCATCCCCGTGCCGGAGCCCACGACCCCGAGCGGCGGCGCGCCGGCATCCGCGCCCTGAGCCCCGTCGATGGCGGTGGCCACGTCGCTCGTGTCGACCTGAACGGTGCGCGAGTCGTTCAGGTCGCCGTCGTCGCACTCGGCCACGACCGGCATGAATGCCTCGTGGAGACCGGCCCGCCGGATCCTCGGCACGAGCAGGCCCACGGCCCCGTCGTAGACCCTGCCGATGGCCATCGAGCTGGTCAGCAGGATCGGTGACTCGATGACCCCCCACTCCCCGATCGTGGTCAGGCCGATCGCCTCACCGGCTCCGTTGAGGACCGCGGCGCCGGCCGGGACCCGCGCTTCGTACAGCTCGGCCGCCCCGAACGGGACGATCGCGGTCACCCCGGTCCGGGCGGTTCCCCGACCCTCGGGCGGGCGCGGCTCGTCGCGCCACACGGTGGCATGACCGACGGCGACGTCGGACACGTCCACGATCGAGTTGGTCGGCCCCGTCGGCAGGAGCCCGATCCGGACGCCAAGATCGCGGGCACGCGGGCGCGGGGCGGGCGGCTGCGACACGGACGACACGCATTCCTCCAGGGTCCATTCGGAGGGACCTCCCCCGGCCGGCCGGACAAGGATACGGACGCGGGCCGGCGACCGTCAGTCGACCAGGCCGGCCAGCCGGACCCCGGCCAGGAAGCCTCGGTAGGCGTCCACCGGGTCGTCGGCGGCGAACCGCGCGCCGGTCTCACCCACCCGCTCGGACCCGGGCACGACACAGGCGTAGTCGGCCTGGAGGGCGTTCTGGTAGATGACCTCGATCGCATACGGCGGCTCGAGCACGAGCGGCTGCATCTCGCCCGCCATCGCCCGCCGGACGGCACGCTCGGCCCCGGCCCGGACGCGCTCCCGAGCGACCGTCGGATGGACCGATGTGGCGCCCTTCCAGCCGGCGCCCTCCTTGACCACGACCCGCTCGGCCCACGGGAACCACCCGGCCATCTCCTCGGCCAGGACGTCGTCGCCGGTCACCAGCCCGACCGGAACGCCCCACGCCCCCAGCGCGATCGCGTTGATCGCCGCCTCGCCGGCCGGCCGCCCGTTGAGCGTGGAGTGGACCGGCTGGAAGGAGTAGGTGTGGGCGATGGTGCCCAGCAGGTTGCCGGCCCGGGCGTGGTAGCCGACGAAGAGGGCCACCCCGAAGCCACGACCGGGCCCGGCCCCGGCGACCATCGACCAGGCCTTCTGGCCCTGGAGCAGGGTCGCCCGCGGATCGAGCGCAAGCTGGTCGAGGTTGTGCATCTCGCCGTGGCTGTCGTTGACCACGACCTCGATCGCGCCGCCGTCGAAGGCACCGGCGATCGCCGCATTCGCCTCCCCGGTCATCAGCTGGACGGCCGCCGGATAGTCACGGTCCCCTCGTTCGGTCGGACCATGGTGGCTGATCCCGGCGATGCCCTCCATGTCGACGCTGAGGTAGACCTTCACGCGCCCTCCTCGGCCGACTCGGCCGACGTTCCTGCCGCTGCCGCCGACGTCCTTGCCGGCGCGCCGATCCAGATGTGTCCGTCGCTGAAGCGCTCCGCCTTCCAGATGGGAGCGCGGGCCTTTGTCTCGTCGATCGCGTAGCGCGCCGCCTCGAAGGCCGCATCGCGGTGCGGGGCGGCCGCCACGACGAGGATGCTGATCTCGCCCAGGGGGACCGGTCCAAGCCGATGAACGATCGCCAGACGGACGACGCCGAACCGCTCGGCGACCTCGTCGGCGATCTCGCCCAGGACGCGTTCGGCCATCGGCTCGTGGGCTTCGTACTCGAGGGCATCGACGTGCCGTCCGGCGTGGCGCGCCGCCTCCGCCTCCTGGCCGGGTGCCGGCGTCCCCGGCGACTCGCGCGTGCGACCGGCGAAGACCACCACCGCCCCGTCGGCCGGCGTCGCCAGGCGTGCCCCGAGCTCCTCACCCAGACCCGCCGGGAAGACCGCCTGGCGCAGCTCGATGACGCGCATGCTCGCGCCCCGCTCCGGGCCGGGATCGGCGCCGCCGCTGACCGGCGGGATGCAGGCCAGCTCGTCGCCGTCCGCGAGCGGGGCGTCGGCATCGGCATATTCACCGTTTCGGGCGAAGCGGACCGATGGACGGCCCGGGATCAGGACCGGGAAGCGCTCGACCAGCGCGCTCCAGCCATCCTCGATCGTCGCGCCATCGGTCAGCTCGAGGCCGACCTCGCGCGATCCCACCAGCTCTCGCTGGATCGCGAACAGGCGGACCCGGATCCGCACGGCCGCCCTAGCCCCGGTACGACGCGAGGAGCAGTCCGTCGCCGACGGGCAGGATCGTGGCCCGGAACCGTCGGTCGCGAAGCACCGCCGCGTCGAAGTTCCGCAGCGCCACGGTCGAGCCATCCGGCCGCGACGGCTTGTCGCCGGAGACCTCGCCCGACCACAGGACGTTGTCGGCCACGACGATGGCACCGGGCAGGAGGCGCGGGACGATCGCGTCGAGATAGTCCGTATATTCGGCCTTGATCGCGTCGATGAAGGCGAAGTCGAACGGCCCGACCAGGGCCGGTTCGTCCGACCCGGCGGCGAAAGCCTCGAGCGCCGGCCGGTTGACAACCACGATCCGTTCATCGGCCACACCCGCCTGGCGCCACCAGCCACGGGCCAGGTCGGTCCGCTCGCGGTCCGGGTCGATGGTCGCGATCGTGGCGTCGGGGGCCGCGCCGAGGGCCATCCACAGGGTCGAGTAGCCGTACGCGGTTCCGACCTCGACGATCCGGTGCCGGCCTCCGACCAGGGCGCTCAGGATCCGGCCCGACTCTCGGTCGAGGATCGGCACGTCCTGGGGCTCGGCCGCCGCCTCGATGGCGGCGAGCGCGGGCTCGATCGACGCTGCCGTGGCCTCGATCCAGCTCCGGTCGGCCGGACTCGGGATGTAGCCACCCGAAGTGCTCATCGTTGTTCTTCCTCCCCGATCAGACCAGCAGGCCGGCACCGAAGTACAGGCCGGAGGCCACGATCGTGGCCGCGGCGATGGTGCCGACATTGATGTAGAGCAATCCCGTCGCGGACTCCATCGAGCGCGTTCGCGCGGTCTGGATCGCCGCCCAGGACACGATCAGCGGAAAGATCAACCCGACCAGCAATCGGAGCCACACGAACAGCGCCCATGGCCCGGTCAGCGGCGCGAACGGTACGCCGCCCGACCCGACGCCGAGCGAGACCGACACGATGAAGAAGATGAGCTGGAGCGCCACGACGGCGAGGAGCAGCCGGGCGACCAGCACCAGCGGGCCCTCCGGCAGCTTTGGCGTAACCAGGTACCAGTGACCCAGAATCATCGCCGCGAAAACGCCCCCGGTCGCGGCGGCCAGGAGCAGGTCCTGGCCGAGCAGCGCCAGCGTCGTGGGGAAGCCCCCGCCCCAGCCCAATGCCCCCAACGCGAACGCACCGATACCGGCCGCGACGCCGGCCACGCCCAGCAGGGGCGCCCGACCGCGCCGGGCCAGCACGACGGTGTAGGCCAGCGCGATCACGCTGAAGGCGAGCAGGCTGGCCCGGCGGACGCCGTCGTAGGCCGGGTCGATGGCGACCGCCGCCGTTCCACCCACGGTGGTCGGCAGGGCGCTGTCGGACAGGTAGGCCAGGAAGCCGAAGCCGGCCGCGCAGGCGGCGGTGAAGGCGAGGTAGCCGCGGGTGGCATCGGTCGCCAGCCGAGCCAGCACGACCGTGGCGAAAGCGCCCAGGCCGAGCGCGGCAAGGATCGTCCAATTGATGAACGCCAGGTTCTCGGCGATCCGCTGGGCAGGCACGGCCCGAGTGTAGCCGGGCGTCACGGGCGGTGCCGTCGCCGGCTACGATGGCGCCTCGGAGGTGACCCATGGCACTCGGTCGAGACACGAGCATCACCTGGTACGGCCACGCCTGCGTCGAGATCCGCACGCCCGGCGGCAAGACCGTCCTGATCGACCCCTGGTTCAGCAACCCGCTGAGTCCCAAGCCGGCCGACCAGGTGGACGCCTGCGACGTGCTCCTGGTGACCCACGGGCACGGCGACCACATGGGCGAAGCCGTGCCGATCGCCAACCGGCTCCAGCCGATCTGGCCGTGCATCCACGAGATGAGCCTGTGGCTGGCCCACACGCTGGCCGCTGGCGGCGACGCGGCGATGGGCATGAACAAGGGCGGGACGGTAGCCGTGGCCGGACTCAAGATCACGATGACCACGGCCGACCACTCCGCG
>JAXDKT010000078.1:0-18613 GCA_034666965.1 Chloroflexota bacterium
ACCTGGCTGGCCAACAGGGCGCCGGCCGCGGCTTCGTCTCCGTCCCAGGCGACCAGCAGGAGGCCGACCTTGCGCTCCGGATGCATCCGGGCGCCGGCGATTGCCACCTCGACGAGCGGTTCGAGGAATGGCCGGAGGTACGCCGACGTCTGGTCGTCCGTGATGCCGTCCGGCAGGGGTGGGTGATTCCCGCCGCGCAGCTCCTCCTGCGCCTTCATGAGGCGCTCCTCCGTGATCGTGCGCTCACGTACGACCGCGAGGGCCGCCGTCAGGCGATCGGCGACGAGGCGAATTGCCGAATGATCCTCCTCGCCGATGGGCGCCGTCACGAATGAGGCGACGTTCATGAGCCCCACCAGCTCGCCGGCGACCAGCAGCGGCACGGACAGCTCGCTCGCGACGACGTTGCCCGTGCCCGATGCGCCCGGCTCGACCATGCTCGGGACGAAGATGGGCTGACCTGCCCGTGTGACCCGCTCGATGCTGGAATCCACGCGGCTCAAGGTGGTCAGCGGCTCTCCGTATCCGTGCTGGCCGGCCAGGCGGAGGAGGTCGCCGTCGGCCAGGTAGATGGCGATCTGATGAAGGCCAAAGCGTTCGACGATGAGGTCCACGATGTGCTCGATGGTCGTGGGCGTGGGGCCCTCCTCGACGAGGATCCGGCCGAGCTCTTCGAGGCCGGCCATCTGGGCCCGGGACCGGTCCAGCGCCGCCAGCATCGCCGCCTGGGTGATCGCATAGCGGAGGGTGCGATCGAGCAGCGCCGCGTCCGTCCGCCCCTTCATGAGGAAGTCGGTCGCGCCCGCATCCATGGCGGCGATGTCGGTGGCCCGATCGCGTTGTCCGGTCAGCATGATCAGCGCCGCGAGGCTGCCGGCCTCGCGGGCTCCCCGAACCAGCTCGATGCCGGTCCGCTTGCCGAGGTTGTGGTCGATCAGGAAGGCGTCGTGCTCGTCGCGGGCGATCGAGTCGACGCCTTCCTCGAAGCTTCCGACCCAATCCAGCTCGTAGCGGATGTCCTTGACGTGGGCGAGCAGCGATCGCGTCAGCGACGCTTCGTCCTTGTCGTCGTCGATCAGCATGACCCGAATGGGCTGGCTATCGTCGGATGCCCAGGGCAGGCCGATGGAATGGTCTCCGATCTCGAACGGCAGTTTCACGGCTTGACCTCACGTGCAAGAGAGCTGATTTCGAACCAATAGCGAGACAGGTGCTCGAATACCTGGACCAGGTTGGCGAAGGCACTCGGCTTGACGATGTACGTGTTGGCGCCAGCGTCGTAGCTCGCGTCGATATCCTTGTCGGCGGCGGACGTGGTCAGGATCACGACCGGGATGCGGCGCAGGAGCGGATCGGCCCGCATGATCGCGAGGGTCTGGCCACCGTCGATCCCCGGCATGTTCAGATCGAGCAGGACGATGCCGACCCGCGGCGCTGCCGAACGATCCGCATAGCGACCCGTACGACGCAGGTAGTCGAGGGCCTCCTGGCCATCCCTGACGAAGACCAGTGGATTGATCGCACCACTCTTGCGGTGGGCCATCTCGGCCAGGAGTCGGTCGTCGGGATCGTCCTCGGCATAGAGCACCGTCAGGGTGTTGGGATCCGTCACGCCACGGTCGTGAGTTCGTCGATCGCCGCGGCCCGCTGAGGCAAGGTGATCAGGAAGGTCGTTCCTTCACCTGGCTTCGATGACGCGGTGAGGGTCCCACCACGCCGGGCGACGATCCGGCGACAGATCGCCAATCCCATGCCGCTGCCTTCGTAGGCCTGGCTGCCGTTGAGGCGTTGAAACGGGGCGAAGATCTTGTCGACGTCCTTCTGGTCAAAGCCGATCCCATTGTCTCGGACGCGGATCTCCCAGACGGGCGTTCGGTCGCGCCGGCCCTTCGGCCCCCGCCAATCGCCCTGGGACGTCGCCTCGATATGGACCTGGGGGGCGACCCCAGGCGCCTGGAACTTGAGGGCGTTTGCGATCAGGTTCTGGAAGAGCTGACGCATCTGGAATCGACTGCCCATGAGTGTCGGCAAGGCCCCAACGAAGACCTGGCCGTTGGTGGCCAGAAGGCGCTCCTCGAGGTCAGAAAGCACCTCTGCGACGACGATGCCGAGGTCCACCGACTGAGCCCGTTCCGGGCGGATGGCCACCTGTGAGTACTCGAGCAGATCGTCGATCAGCGACTGCATCCGGCCGGCGGCACCGGTCATCCGCCGGAGCGAGTCAAGAGCTTCCTCGTCGAGCACGTTCGCCGAGTGCTGCTCGAGCCGGTCTCCGAATGCCCGAATCTTGCGCAGCGGCTCTTGCAGGTCGTGCGACGCGATCGTGGCGAAGTCCTGGAGCTCCCGATTGCTTCGCTCGAGCTCGTGGCTCAAGGCGAGCAGTTGTCGCGCGGTCGACCGGGTCGCGCTGACGTCGCGGAAGACGATCACCGCCCCGGTGGCCTGATCGTCTCGGTCGTGGATCGCGGCCACAGAATCCTCAATCGGAATTTCCAGTCCATCCCGCCGAATGAGCGAGCTGTTCGACGGCAGGTCCTCGGTCCGATCGCGGGCAAGCGCCAGCGCCATCGGATCCGGGATCGGCTCGCGGGTGGCGGCGTCGACGATGTTGAGGACCTCGGCGACCGGACGACCTTCGGCTTCCTGCCACAACCAGCCGGTCAACTGTTCCGCAACGATGTTGAGGAAGGTGATATTTCCCGACAGGTCCGTGCACGCGACGGCGTCGCCGATGCTGTTGAGGGTGACCTGAGCACGCTCCTTCGCGACGAACAGGTCGTCCTCGATGGTCTTGCGCTCGATGGCATAGCGCAGGAAGCGGAGCAGCACGCGGGTGTCGATCTGGCCCTTGATGAGATAGTCCTGGGCGCCTGCCTGCAGGGCCTGCAAGGCGAGGGTTTCGTCATCCATGCCGGTCAGAACAACCAGCGGCACATGCGGCGCGGCAGCATGGGCGCGCCGAACGGACTCGATTCCCCGAGAATCGGGAAGCCCTGGGTCGAGCAGGACGAGGTCCATCGGTCTCTCGGACAGCAGCTTCTCGGCCGCTTCCATCGACCCGACGTGGGTCAACTGGGTCCCGCCCGAGCCCTGCCTCTTGAGTGCCTCGCGGAGCAAGTCCACTACGGCCGGGTCGTCCTCGACCAAGAGCAGCGTGGTGATCGAGTCACTGCGCATCCCGAAAGCCCTGCCAGACAGAGCGATCTCTGCCGTCCCCATTCACACCGTCGCTCTCGAGACCAGACGGCCAAAGGGCGGCCGTCCAAACCGCGGCATCATTCGATGCCACCACAACGGTGCGTCACGAACCGGCCGGCCCGTGAGGATGAATACCCGCCCAGGGATTCCGGCCAAGATCCGAGGATGGCGCCCGTCAGCGGCTTCGGGGGAAACGATCCATGGCGTCGCGAACCACTCGCCCCACCTCGCTCGGCGCGAGCGGCTTGTGAACCAGCGAATCTCGCGGTCCAAGACTGAACTCGAGCGCGCTGGCGGTATAGCCCGACATGAACACGACGGGTAGACCGGGCTGTGACTCCCGGAGCCGGGCGGCGACAGCGTCGCCCGTCATTTCGGGCATGACGACGTCCGAGACGAGCAGGTCGAAGTGACGCGCGTCAGCGAGCGCGAAGGCCTCCGAAGGCCGGGTGGCGACGCTCAGGTCGTAGCCCAGCTCCTGCAGCACGGTCGTGACCAGGTCTCGGACCGAGGCATCGTCCTCGAGCAGGAGGATGGACTCCGACCCGCCGACCGGGGCTGCTGGCGATTCCACATCGCGCGGAGCGCCGGTCAACTCCGGATCGGCCAGCGGCAGGTAGATCTTGAAGGTCGTGCCGTGACCGGGCTCGGAATACACCCAGATCGTGCCCATGGCGCGTTCAACGGCGGCGAACACCATGGCCAGGCCCAGGCCGGTGCCTTCGCCCATGCCCTTGGTGGTATAGAACGGCTCGAAGATCCGCGCCCGCGTCGCCGCGTCCATCCCGGTGCCCGTATCGCTGACCGCGACCAGCACGTGGCGACCGGCGATCTGACCGAGATGGGTCGTCTCGTGGGCGGCGTCGAGATCGACCAGGCCCACCTCGAGCGTCAGGCGACCGCCGTCGGGCATCGCGTCCACCGCGTTCACGACGAGGTTGACGACGACCATCTCGAGCTCGGAGCGGTCGAGGACCACACTCGATCCGGGTTCGAGATGGACCGCGATCTCGATCGACTCCGGGGCCAGGCGTTTGAGAATGGGCATCACCGATTCCACGGTCTGGGCTACGTCGACCGCCTCCAGCCGGGAGGCCTCGCGGCGCGCGAACGCGGTCAGCCTGGCGGTCAGGTCGATCGCCCGGCGGGCGGCCGTGACCACGTGATCGGCATGGGCCGGATCCACCGCCCCGTCACGTGAATCGCGGGCGATGAATTCGGCATAGCCCACGATGGCCATCAGGATGTTGTTGAAGTCGTGGGCGACCCCGCCCGCGAGCCGCCCCAGGGCCTCCATCTTCTGGGCGTGGCGGAACTTCCCCTCGAGGGATAACCGGTCGGTCAGGTCGGTCAGGACCGTGATGACCCCGCCCGAACCGCCGCCGGGCATCACGACCGGGATCGACGAGCCCTCGACCTCGCGACGCTCGCCGCTGGCCCGAATGAGCGCGAACCGACGGCCCGTCGTCCGTTCACCGGCGGCGACGCCACGGCGCATCTCGGCCCACGCCTCTTCCTGATCCGCCGGGATCCATGGTGCGCCGGGTCGGAATGACAGACTGGTCAGCTCGTCGTGATCGCGACCGAAGAGCTCCAGTGCCGCCTGATTGAACGTGGTGCTCCAGTCGAGACCGACGATGATCATCGGCACGGGCACCTGTTCGAAGAGGGCTTCGAAGCGGGCGAGTGAGGTCGCGACGTGGTTTGTGTCGGCTGGCGATTCGTCCTGACTCATCGTTGGATTCGACACCCGCGTTCTGCCTCCCCGGCGCGACGCGGCGCCACCGTAGCATGGTCTCAACGCAGCGAGGAGGACGAGGATGTCGATTGCCGATGCGATCTCGAGCGCCAGCACGTACCTCACCGAGCACCCCCAGGAGGCGCACTATCGCGACTCGCACGCCCGCGCCCGGCTGGTCTCAGGACTCGTGGTCGAGGTGACGGGCCCGAGCGGCGAACGGCTGACCACGGACATGCCCACGGGCATCGGCGGAACGGCGACTGCTCCCTCGCCAGGCTGGTTCCTGCGCGCCGCGACGGCATCGTGCGTTGCGTCGCTGATCGCCATCCGGGCTGCCGCCACCGCCGTGACCGTGCGCTCGGTCGATGTCGAGGTCGACAGCGAATCTGACGATCGGGGGATCCTCGGCCTCGATCCGGCCATTCCTGCCGGGGCGCTCTCGGCCAAGATCGTCGTCTCGATCGACGCGCCCGACCTCGACCGCTCCGCTGTCGAGGCGCTCGCCCATTGGGCGATCGAGCACTGCCCGGTGAGCGACACGATCAGCCGGGCGGTGCCGGTGTCAGTCGAGGTTCGCTGAGACTCAATCGGCGATTGCCGATGCAGCTCGGTGGGGCGCCGCGCGCTGGAGCGCCCGATCAGGCTCCGCCCCGCCGGCGATCGGACGACGCCGCCTGGCGACGCTGGACGATCATCCGCTTCCACGGGCCGGTCCAATGCCAGACGAGCGCCGTCGGACCGACCTCCGCCGGGGGTCCGTATTCGCCGATAACGGCCTCGGCCACCTCGCGGCAGGGCTTGGGCCACGACGCCAGCAGGTCGACGATCCGATTCTCGTCGTCGATCACAGCGGCTCCTCCCTCATGGGCTTCGTCGAAGGCTCGCCGTGAGGAGGCTGCGAGCGCCCGATCGTCGCGGCCGCCCCGCGTGACGACGGCATATCAATGCCCGCGGCGACCCCGAGTGGATCCCCGCGCTTGACAGGCGCCGCGGAGGCGGGTTTACTAGCGGCGTCATCCATAACAAGGTGGTTATCGATGCAGACTGACCAGCTGAGTGTCGTCTTCGGTGCCCTCGCCGATCCGATCCGGCGCGCCATCCTCATGCACTTGACCGAGGGCGATCTGACGGTCGGAGAACTGTCGGCGTCGTTCCCGGTCTCGCAGCCGGCCATCTCCCGGCACCTCAAGGTGCTGGAGGGGGCCGGGCTCATCTCGCGCAGCCGCCGGGCCACCGCTCGTCTCAGTCACCTGGAAGGGGAGCGGCTCCGGGACGCGATCGCCTGGCTGGCTCGCTACCAGGAGTTCTGGGACGAGAGCTACGACCGGCTGGACGCGCTGCTCGCGGCACGGCAGGCCGATGACCGACACCGGACGCCACGTGGCTACCAGCACGGAGGAAAGACACCATGACGACGACCCAGATCACCGCGGACCCGGGGGTCCCGTACATCGACATCAGCAGGGAGTTCGACGCGCCGCGGGACCTGCTGTTCCGCGCCTACACGGATCCGGAGCTGCTCGTGCAGTGGCTCGGACCGCGGCGGCTGACGATGATCGTCGACCACTTCGACGTTCGCGACGGCGGGACCTGGCGCTATGTCCATCGCGACGCCGACGGTTCGGAGTACGGCTTCCACGGAGTCTTCCACGGCACGCCATCGAAGGAGGGCATCGTCCAGACCTTCGAGTTCGAGGGCACACCGGGCCACGTCGCCCTGGACTCGCTCGTGTTCGAGGAACGCGACGGCCGAACCACGGTTCGCACTCACTCGGTCTTCCAGTCGGTGCAGGACCGCGACGCCATGGTCGAAAGCGGGATGGAGGACGGCCTGGAGGACTCGATGAATCGCCTGGACGAGCTGCTGGCCCGACTGGTCCCGGTCAGCTGACGCACCGAACCCGAAGGAGGAGCTCGTGGAGTACAAGCTGGAATTGCTGGTGGTCCCGGTCACGGACGTCGACCGGGCGAAGCACTTCTACAACGAGCAGGTCGGCTTCGTCCTCGACGTCGACCACAGCGTCGGCGACGATTTCCGCGTCGTCCAGCTGACCCCGCCGGGCTCGGCCTGCTCGATCTCGATCGGGAAGGGGCTGGTCGATTCGGTGCCCGGATCGCTGAAGGGCATGCAGCTCGTCGTGGCGGACATCGAGGCCGCCCGAGACGACCTGCTCTCGCGGGGCGTGGATGTCAGCACCGTGCAGCACCACGACGGGAGTGGTTTCGTCGACGGGAAAGGCAGCGACTGGAACTCGTTCATGTTCTTCTCGGATCCGGACGGCAATGCCTGGACCGTGCAGGAGAGCCCCACCCTGCGAGCGGCCACCGCCGACGCCGGCCCGGCCTGATGGCCGGGACGGACGCCACGTCGGGCAGGCCGCTCCCAGCCGAGCTCGTCATGAAGCTGGTTCGTGCCCGCATGGCCGAAACGGACGCCACCTACCCGTAGCTCGGGGTCGGCCCCGGGCCGTCCTGGGCCGTCCCGGGCCGCCGTGGGGCGCCCTCCTCCGCCCGGCGGTCCGCCAGCCGGACCAAGCAGCGGGCGCGGGACGGCGACCAGGGCTGCGGGGCGCCCCCGGGCGCCCTCCTCGGCCCGTTGGTCCGCCAGCCGGACCAGGCAGCGGGACCAAGCAGCGGGAACAAGCAGCGGGACCAAGCAGCGGGCGCGGGACGGCGACCAGGGCTGCGGGGCGCCGAGGACTCCGGCGCGCGGCGTTCCTCAGGTCTCCGGGCTGGGAACGCTCCACGCTCCGGGGACCGCGGGGTCTGGCAGCGGGAAGGCGTCGAGCGGCGCGGCCTCCGCCTCGATCGCGCTCCGGTCGACGAGCTCGAGGCCTGAGACCCCGATCCGGCGGACGATCCCCGCCGCCTCCCAATCGCTCAGAATCGTGCTCACCATCCGGGGCGTCACGCCTGCCAGGGCACCCAGCTGACCCCGCGGCACGAGCGGCGCGTCGCTCGCAAAGCAGAACGGCTCGTATTTGAGCAGCATTGCCGCAAGGCGACTGCGTGCGCGGGTGAACTTCTGAATCTTGATCAGGTGATTGAGGGCCTGGATCGCATAGATGGAACGGTCGAGCAGATCGAGGGCCATCGCCGGATCGGAGGCCGCGATCTGCCGGAATTCCCGGCTCGTCCAGGCGAGGGCGGTGACGTCGCTGACCGCGTCGATGCCCACGGTCATGGGTCCACCGCTCAGCGTCGCCAGCCCCATGAACTGCCCCGGTCCGTAGAGACCCGCATACACGGAGCGACCTTCAGGCGTGCTCCAGGTCGCCACGACGGTCCCACGCAGGACCAGCGCCACGCGGGATGAGCGGTCGGCCTCAGACAGGACTGGCCCCGAGGTCTTGTGGACCAGCGAGGCGGCGCGAACCAGCCGGGTCACGGTCTCGGGCGAGGCCATTGGCCACGATCGCCGGATCGCATCGGCCGCGGCGAGCTCCCTCGATCGTTCGGATTCGATGGCGGACGAGCGCTGCCTGGAAGAGCTCATTGACGCGGCCCCCCGACCGGAATCTCGAGATCGGTCGCTAATCGCCGATCAGGTACGTGAAGCCGAACGGCTCGACCGGCACCCGGAGTCGTCCGCTGCCGCTGACCGACTCGACCAGCCGGCCATCGGCATCGTAGGCGTAAGCGGTCAGACCGGAACCGGCGTCGACCGTGGCCAGGCGGCGCTTTGTCGCCCAGCTGCGCAGGAGGCCCTGTCGTCCGTCATCGCCGGCCAGGAGCAGCCGCTCGATCTCTGGTTGGAGCAGCATCGCATCCAGGCGGACCGGTCGGCCGTCGCCGACGTAGGCCGACTCGATCGCCAGCGGCCCTGCGGGCATGGACCGGCCGCTGCCGACGTTGCCGATGTCGAGATAGCCCGAGGTGGGTGAGATCCCGGGCGCGCCGGCGCCGCCGTGCCAGAGGGTCCCGAGGGAGCGTTCGTCGAAGCGATGACGGGTGCCGATCGAGCGCAGCGGCGCCTCCTGCCGATCGAAGACCGGTAGCAGCCGATATCGGCCCGCCTCGGGCAAGGTCGTCTCGACCGTCACGCGGCCGCCCCGTCCCAACTCGACGTACTGGCCCCCGCTCCACAGGCTCTCGCCCGTCCAGGCGCTCGGTGGCGTGATCACCTGGGCGTTGCCGCTGATCGTGCCGGCCTCGGCCTCGAGCAGGGTCCAGGTCTGATCCTCCATGCGCGTGTTGCGGGCGGTCGCCGCGGCGGCGACGTCCGGTCTGGCGTCGAGGGCCAGCATCGACAACAGACCGTGGATCGTGCTCTCGGCGCCGCTATTGCGATTGATCCGGCCGTCTGCCTCCAGCCCGTCGAACGTCCGGCCGGTGGCCGGGTCGTACATCGCAACACCCGCGCGGTTGTTGCCGAAGTACCAGGCGGCCTGGATCGCGGCCAGCTTGCGGAAACCGTCGCGGCGGCTGGCGTCAGCCGTACGCAGCAGGTTCTGCAAGGTGGCATCGGCGCCGTAGGCGATCTGCGCTCGCTCGGCTGGAGCCGGCAGCCAGCCCTGGTCGGCGCCGCCCTGGGCGAGCAGGTGGGGTGTGAACCGCGCGGTCTCGGCGACCGCGCTGGCAACGAAGCGACGAGCATGGAGCACTGACCCGGCGGTGGCCAGGGCGCCCGCCATCTGGTCGCCCCAGGCGTGCCACAGCGAGCGCGAGCCCGCGAACGGCAGGATCGCGCCGAATGGCCAGGTCCCCGGACCGCGGGACAACGCCATCTCCGCGACGCCGTCCGCGAGGCGCTCGAGGTCGCGCCGCGCACGGGCGTCGGCAGGCCTGGCGCGGACGAACGCCGACAACCCGTAGATCGCCTCCGAGGTGGCATCCGCGCCGTCGACGATCAGCCACGCGGGCACGCGGGCCCCGTCGAGCAGGCGATGGCTCCCATAGTGCACGAGGACCTCGCGATCGAGCGCATCGAGGGCGAGCCCGAGCCGGGCCCGCAGGAAGGTCGCGAAGGCGGGATCGGCCCGCCGGAACGCCTCGTAACCCTCGCCGAAAGCCCAGATCGAACGGGCCAGCCAGAAGGCCGGGCCGGAGTCGGACGGATCCGGCAGCTCCTTCGGGTCGGCGCTCGGATTGAGCGTGCCGTCCGGTTGCATCCACAGGATGAAGTTGCCGCGACGCGCGTCGTCGGTGACGGTCTGCATGTAGGCGACCGTCCGCAGCAGCTGGTACGCGGCGAGACGGCTGTGCGCGTCGTCGAACTGCCGCCAGTGACGGATGTAGACCACGGCGGCCCGGGTCAGGTCGTCGGTGTTGAAGGCGCCCTGGCCATAGGTGTTCGTCTCCGGGTGATAGGTGCCCCCTCCGAGCCGCCGGTACGTCCCGTCCGCCTGGGGCTCGGCGTACGTCCACAGGACGCCCAGGTTCGGTTCCTCCGCCAGGCGGTAGGTGCTGTGGCCGGCCTGGATCGGTGGCGTCACGGTGTCGCCCAGGAAGTCGAGGTGGGCCAGGTTGGTGAGCTGCGTCGGCGCCGCGGCAACCGGGGTCAGCGCGGGAACCGCGGCGACCGGCGTCCGCTCAGGCGCCGCGGCGAGCGGCCGAAGAGGTGCGCCGGCCAGCAGCAGCCCGAGGGCCACCAGCGCCGCCAGGAAGGGCTGTGATCGTTTCATCCCTTGACCCCCGATCCGAGATGTGACTCGACGAACTGGCGCTGGAAGACGACGAAGATGATGACCGCGGGCAGGGCCAGCACCACGGCCCCGGCCAGGATCGAGCCGAACGGGTTCGCGGCTCGCGCGGCAACGGTCGCGATGTAGTTGGCGAGGGCGACGGCGAGCGGCTGGAGATCGTGCTGCTTGGTGATCAGGAATGGCCACAGGAATTCGTTCCAGGGCCCGATGAAGGTCACGATCATCGCGGTCAGGATCGCCGGGCGGGCCAGCGGGATCGCGATCCGGCGCAGGACGTCGAGCTCGGACGCGCCGTCGATCCGGGCCGATTCGAACAGCTCGCGCGGCAGCCCGACGAAGAACTGCCGGAAGATGAACACGGCCGTCGCGTTGACCGCGAAGGGCAGGATCATCCCGAGGTAGTTGTCCGACAGCCCGTAGGTTCGAACGATGAGCACGTACAAGGGGATCATGAACAGCTGGAAGGGCAGGACCAGGATCAGCAGCATGGTGTTGAAGATCAGGCCCCGAGCCCGAAAGTCGAGCTGGGCCAGGGCGTAGCCGGCCAACAGGCCGATGACCAGGGTCGCCAGGAGGACGCCCCCGGTGACGATGCCCGAGTTGACCAGCGTCCGGACCAGGTCCACCCGCGAGTTGATGTCGACGAAGTTCTCGAGGGTGATGTTGGCCGGGTCGGGAAAGGCACCGGCGAGGTCGGTCCGCGGCTCCCGCTGCAGGGCGCCGACGACCATGTAGTAGAACGGGAACAGGAACACGAACGCGCCCGCGACGAGCGCCGCCATCCCCAGGACCTGGCCCAGGGACACCCGCCGCAACGGCAGGCGCCGGTGGTCCTCGGCCGATTCGCGCGCGGTGGCGACCGATGCCGTCATGGCTAGTCCCGTTCCAGCACGAAGCGCTGGATCGCCGAGATCGTCATCACCGCGATCGCCAGGATGACCCCGATGGCGGCGGCATAGCCGGCGCGACCCTGTTCGATCCCCGCCTGATACATCATCAGGACGGGCGACATCGAGGCACCGTTGGGGCCGCCTCCGCCGGTCAGCAGGTACGGCTCGGTGAACAGATTGGCGCCGATGATCGTGGCCAGGATGACCACCAGGGTGGTCGCCGGCCGGACTCCGGGAACGGTGATCGACAGGAACCGCCGGAGGCGACCGGCGCCGTCGACCTCGGCCGCCTCGTAGAGCTCCCTGGGGATGTTCTGGAGCGCCGCGAGGTAGAGCAGGATGTAGAACCCGAGCTGTTTCCAGGTCACCGACAGGGCGATGACCGGCATCGCCCAGGTGCTGTTGACCAGCCATGACGGATCGGGCGCCAGCGGCCCCAGCACCTCGTTGAGCAGGCCGTTGCCCGAGAACAGCCACAGCAGCACGCCGATCACCGCCACGCTGGCGGTGACATACGGGACGTAGTAGCTCGTCCGGAAGAAGGTCCGGAACGGAAGCTTGGCGTTGAGCGCCGACGCCAGGACGAGGGCCAGCACGACCGTCAACGGGACGTTGATGGCGATGAACTCGGCCACGTTGAACAGCGCCCGGTGGAACACCGGGTCGCCCAGGATCTGGGTGTAGTTGTCGAGGCCGACGAAGGGCCGCTCGACCTCCGCGCCGGGCGCGGCGAAGAAGTAGTCGAAGAACGAGATGTTGGCCGCCAGCAGCAGCGGATAGCCGAACAGCGCCACCAGGAAGATCGCGTACGGGGCGACGAAGGCGTAGCCGATCAGGTCACGCCCGAACAGCCTCCGGGTCAGGCGTCCCCGGGGCGCCGCTGCGACGGCCACCGCCTCAGCTCCCGCTGATGAGCGACTTGATCTTGTCGGCCGCCTCCTTGAAGGCCTGCTCGACCGGCGTCTTGCCGAAGATCACCGACTCGCTGTACGCGGTCCGGAAGGTCTGCCACATCTCGACCGAGTTGGGCACGATCGGGACCTCGACCGTGCGACTGGCCTGGTCGGCGAAGGTCTGGTACTCGGGGTGGGTCTTGAAGTAGTCGGGATAGGCGGCCACCACGTCGGCGCGCATCGGCATCTGCCCGGTCAGCTCGAGGAGCTGTCCGTCACTCTCCTTGCTCGTCGCGAACTTCAGGAACTCCCAGGCGGTGCCGCGGTTGGTGCAGCTGGTGTACATCCCGATCGACTTCTCGTCGCTGAAGGTATGGATGTCCTTGGGATCCATGCCGTCCTTGGTCGGCACCGGCACGACACCCCACTGGACCTTGTCGCCGTAGACCGCGATGGCCCACGGTCCCACGATTGCCATGGCCGCCTTCTGATCGGCGAACGAGTCGCCCTGGTACGGCTCGCTGGGAGCAAGCCGCTGCTCGTACATGCTCCTCCAGAAGTCGGCCACCGCCAGCCCGTCGGGGCTGGTGAACTGGGGCTCGCCGTTGACCACCAGCGGCTTGCCGCCGCTCTGGGCGATGAACAGGGGATAGAAGTCGAACCAGGGCTGGTAGAACTCCGAGGTCGGCGCTGGCCAGATCGCCGCCTGGACGCCGCCCTTCTCGACCAAGGTCTTGGCGGTCTGGAGGAATTCCGCGTACGTCTTGAGCGGCGGGTTGTCGGTCGCCAGGCCGGCCTTCGCGAAGACCGTCTTGTTGTAGAAGATCATCACCGGGTTCGTCTTCCAGGGCATCTGGTAGAACTTGCCGTCGGTGAACTTGTACTGGTCGGCCCGGGGTCCCGTGCGGGCGTTGATGTAAGTAGCCCCGTCGGGGAAGTCGTCGAGCGCGACCAGACCGCCCTGCTTCTTGAACTGCGGGACGGCCGCCGGCGCGGTGTTGAAGATCAGGCAGGGGGTGTTGCCGGCCGTGATCGATGCCCCGATCACCTCCTCCGAGCTCTTGCCGGCGGGGATCTCCTCACCCGTGACCTGCTCGGACGCATGGTCCTTGTTCCAGGCGTCGACCATCGCCTTGCCCCAGGCGACCTCCTCCTTGTTGTTGGCATACCAGATCTTGATGGGACCCTTGGCGGTGGCCGAGTTGCTGGAGGCCCCACCACCACCGCCACCTCCACCGCAGGCTGCGAGGAACACCACCAGGACGATGGCGAGGCTGCCGAGACGACGGGAGCCTGACATGGTCACACCTCCCTCTTGGGTGCGGGCGCGCCCTGACTCGAATGCTTACGCCGTGGGCGTTCGGCGTCGACATACGCGCGCCTGGGTGACCTGACAAATCCCGTACAAATGTCGAGCTGCCACGTGCCGGTGGCACAATGCCCGGCATGAGCGAGGTCATGCCTCAAGGCGCGGCGGTGCCCGCGGATCCCGTCCTGCTGGGCCGCGATGCGATGAGCCGCCACGCGTGGGCGGAGGCCTTCGATCAGCTGTCGCGGGCCGATCGCGCTGGCCAGCTCTCGGGCGCCGATCTGGAGGCCCTCGCGCTGGCTGCCTTTTTCGCCGCCCAGGCCGAGGTCGAGCTGTCGGTCAAGGAGCGTGCCTTCAAGGCGCTGGAAGCCGAGGGCAACGACCTTCGGGCCGCCTATCTCGCGCTCGACGTCGGGCGCACATACGGCTACGCCGGCAAGCACTCGATCGCCTCGGCCTGGATCCGGCGCGCCGAGCGGATCATCGGCGGCGATGGCGAGACGTACGCGCACGGTTACCTGGCCCTGGTCCGGAGCGAGGCCGCGACGGCGACGGGCGACATCGAGGCGGCGCTGGCGCTGGCCGAGCGCGCCGTCGAGATCGGCGGCCGGGCGGATGACGCCGACCTCAAGGCGTACGCCCTGAGCAATCTCGGCGGCCTGAAGATCGCCTCGGGCGAGACGTCGGACGGGTTCGCGCTCATGGAGGAGGCGTCGATCTCCGCCGTGAATGGGGAGCTGTCCCCGTTCACCACCGGGGTGACCGCGTGCAAGATGATCGGCGCCTGCCGCGACCTGACCGACTACCGGCGGGCGAGCGAATGGATCGAGGCGACCGAGAAGTACTGCCAGCGACAGTCGCTCTCGGGGTTCCCCGGCGTGTGCCGGATCCACCGCGCCGAGGTCGCCGCGGTGGGTGGCGCCTGGGAACGGGCCGAGCAGGAGCTCGAGCGGGCGACGACTGAGCTGGGCGCCTACAACGCCGTCCCACCGCAGGCCGACGGCTTCTACGCGATCGGCGACATCCGCCGGCTCAAGGGCGATTTCGAGGGCGCCGAGGCGGCGCTCCGCGAAGCTCACGCCCGCGGTCGATCGCCACAGCCGGCGCTGGCCCTCGTGCGCCTGGCCGAGGGCAAGGTGAAGGCCGCCCAGGGCGCGATCAACGGCGCCGTCGCCGAGGAGACCTGGGACCGCTGGGCTCGGGCGCGGCTCCTTCCCGCGCAGGTCGAGATCGCGATCGCCGCCGGCGACCTCGAGCGGGCGCGGACGGCGGTCGACGAGCTCGGCGGGATCGTGGTCGGCTACCCCTCTCCGGCGCTCGAGGCGGGCCGTCAGTCAGCGCTCGGTCGGGTGCTCGTCGCCGAGCATGACCCCCAGGCGGCGACCCGAGAGCTGCGGGCGGCGATCAAGGGCTGGCGCGAGGTCGGTGCGCCGTACGAGGTGGCCCGGGCGCGAGTGGTCCTGGCGCGGGCGCTGCGCTCGCTCGAGGACGAGGACGATGCCGACCTCGAGCTGCGCGCCGCGCTCGACGAGTTCAGGCGGCTTGGGGCGCGGATCGACCTCGAGGCCGTCGAGCGCGAGCTCCGTGACGTCGAGGATCGCCGGAGCGGGCCGCAGACCACCCGCAAGACGTTCATGTTCACCGACGTCGTCGGCTCGACGAACCTGGCCGAGGCGCTCGGCGACCAGGCCTGGGAGCGGCTCCTGCGCTGGCACGACGACGTGCTCCGGGGCCTGGTCGCGAGCGGGGGCGGGGAGATCGTCAACTCGACCGGCGACGGGTTCTTCGTGGCCTTCGAGTCGGCCCGGTCGGGGGTGGACTGCGCGATCTCGATCCAGCGGGCGCTGCTCGAGCACCGCGCCAGCACCGGCTTCGCACTCTCGGTGCGGATCGGACTGCACACGGCCGAAGCCAACCGGCGCGGGACCGACTACAGCGGCAAGGGCGTCCACGTCGCCGCCCGGGTCGCGGCGCTCGCCGCCGGCGGCGAGATCCTGGCCACAGCCGAGACGCTGGCCGAAGCGGGCGACGTCGCCTCGTCGGACGCCCGAACGACCCCGGTCAAGGGCGTCAGCGCCCCGGTCAGCCTCGCCACGATCGCCTGGACCTAGCACCGCCGGAGCCCCCAGTGACCGACGAGCTGTGCTTCGCATCTGCGACCTGGCTGGCCGAGGCCATCCGGACCCGCGCGATCTCCGCAGTCGAGGTCGTCGACGCCTGCCTGGCCCGCATCGAGCTCGTCAATCCGAGCCTGAACGCGGTGGTCCGCCTGACCGACGACCCACGAGAGCACGCCCGGCAGGCGGACCGGGAGCTTGCCCGGGGGATCCTGCGCGGGCCGCTCCACGGCGTCCCGTTCACGCTCAAGGACTCGCTCGACACCGCGGGCGTGGTCACCACCGCTGGATCGGTCGGCTGGCGCGAGCGCGTTCCGGCGGGCGATGCCACGGTCGCCGCCCGCCTCAAGGCCGCCGGCGGGATCCTGCTGGGCAAAACGAACACGCCCGAGTTCACCTGGTCGGACGAGACCGACAACGACGTCTACGGCCGCACCTCGAACCCGTATGACCTGAGCCGGACGCCGGGTGGCAGCAGTGGGGGAGCGGCGGCGATCGTGGCCGCCGGCGGCTCGCCGTTCGACGTCGGCAGCGACACCGGCGACAGCATCCGCCAGCCGGCCCACGTGTGCGGCATCGCCGGCCTCAAGCCAACGAGCGGACGCGTGCCGCGCACGGGTCACTGGCCGGGTTATCAGGGCCTGTTTCAGTCCTTCACCCAGCTCGGCCCGATGGCCCGCCGGGTGGAGGATCTCGAGCTCCTGCTGCCGATCCTGGCCGGCCCCGACGGCGAGGACCCGCACGTGGTGCCGGCACCCCTCGGCGACCCCTCGATGGTCACGGTGGGCGGGTTAAGGGTCGTGGCCTTCAGCGACAACGGGATCCGGACGCCCACGTCCGAGACAATCGTCGCCGCGCAGAACGCGGCCCGCGCCCTCGCAGCGACTGGTGCCCAGGTCCGCGATGAGGTCCCACCGGGCCTCGCGGAAGCGTGGTCCGCCTGGGACGCGCTGATCCGGGCCGACGGCTTCGCCTGGCTCCACCGCCTGATCGAGACGTCCGGCACGGAGGGTTGGGGATCGTATGCGACCCGCGATTGGATCTCGCCCGGGCCAGCGCTGCCCGGCGACGAGCTGACCGCCTTGGTCGAGCGCGCGGACGCGATCCGGGGTCGGCTGCTGTGCTGGATCCAGGATGTCGACCTGATCGTCTGTCCGGCCATGCCCCAGCCCGCGATCCGCCACGGCGAGAGCTCCGCGCCGTGGTTCGGTGATACCTACAGCGACGTCCACAACCTGACCGGCTGGCCGGCGGTCGTGGTCCGTGGCGGGACGTCAGCCGAAGGTCTGCCGATCGGGGTCCAGCTCATCGCGCCGCCCTGGCGCGAGGATGTGGCGCTGGCGGGAGCCCGGATCGTCGAGGCGGCCTCGGGCGGCTGGCAGGCCCCCGAGCTCTAGGGCAGGGACCATCGCACCGGCAGGGGCGCTCGGCCGCCGCGGTCAATCGGGCGCGGAGCTGGACCCGAGCAGCTGCTCGAACGGCACCGGGCTCTCGAACGGATCGGTCGGTGCCTGGCGGGGCCGAGCGACCATCGCCGCCGCGAGCTCCGCGGCCGCGCGCTCGATCCGCTCGACCAGGCTGCCTTCCGCCGCCACGCCACCGCTACCCCAGTCCTCGGCGGCCGCGTAGACCCCCGTAGCGACCACCGCCGCGTTCAGGTACGCGAACAGCGGCCGGAGGGCGTAGTCGATCGCCAGCGAGTGCCGGGTCGAGCCTCCGGTGGCCGCGATCAGCGAAGGCTTGCCGGCCAGGCCGTCCCGATCGATCACGTCGAAGAACATCTTGAACAGGCCGCTGTAGGAAGCGCTGAAGATCGGCGTGACCGCGATCAGTCCATCCGCGCCCAGCACGGCGTCCAGCGCCGCCTGGAGTGGTGGGCTGGGGAAGCCGGTCAGGAGATTGTTGGTCAGATCCTGGGCGTGCTCGCGCAGCTCGATCACCTCGACGGTGGGCTCGACCCCCGCGTCGCGAAGGTGGCGATCGACCGCCGCGGACACGCGGTCGGCGAGCAGTCGCGTCGTGGACGGCTGGCTCAGGCCCCCGCTGACGACGACCAGCGATCGAGCCGCGGGCGGAGTCACGCGAGCACCGTCTCGGCCCCACTGGCGGCTCGAGCCGCGAGGACCCGGGGATGGAGCGGTGGATCGTCGGGCACGCCGGCGGACCGCAGCGCGGCGAACTCCTTGCGCAGGACCGGCACGACCTGCTCCCCGAGGATGTCCAGCTGCTCCAGCACCGTCTTGAGCGGCAGGCCGGCATGATCGGCCAGGAAGAGCTGGCGCTGGTAGTCGCCGACGATCTCCCGGAACGAGAGCGTCCGGTCGATGACCTCCTGGGGGCTGCCGATCGTCATCGGCGTCTGCTCCATGTACTCCTCGAGCGAGGGCCCGCCGCCGTAGACCGGCGCGTGGTCGAAGTAGGGCCGGAACTCGCGGATGGCGTCCTGGGAGTTGGGTCGCATGAAGACGTGCCCGCCAAGCCCGACGATGGCGTGGTCGGCCGGACCGTGGCCGTAATGCTCGAAGCGCCGGCGGTACAGCTCGACCATCCGCTGGACATGCTCCTTGGGCCAGAAGATGTTGTTGTGGAAGAAGCCGTCGCCGTAATAGGCCGCCTGCTCGGCGATCTCCGGGCTGCGGATCGAGCCGTGCCAGACGAAGGGTGGCACGCCATCCAGCGGGCGCGGCGTCGAAGTGAACCCGGTCAGTGGTGTCCGGAACCGGCCCTGCCAGTCGACGACGTCCTCGCGCCACAGGCGGTGGAGGAGAGCGTAGTTCTCGTAGGCCAGCTGGATCCCGTTGCGGATGTCCTGCCCGAACC
>JAXDKT010000079.1:0-3386 GCA_034666965.1 Chloroflexota bacterium
TTCTTGGTCACCCAGGTGGATGTCTCGACGGTCATGATCTGATGGATCCTCTGGTCTGCCGCGAGTGGTCAGCGGACCGGCTGGCCGCGGGGTCGCCGCCCGTTCGAGCCGCTTGGATCGTCTCGCCCGCCGATTATCGCACGGCCGATCTCGAAATCCGAGTCTCGAGGCAGGTCGGACGGGCTCGAGGTCGCACAGGTCTCTCAGGTGCGCACGGTCCGCCTGTTCGAGCGGGTGCGCGGATACACGGGTGCGCGCCCGCTGCGCGGGTCGCGGCTGCGCGGGTGCGCGGGTACGCCGGGTGCGCGGGTACGCCGGCTGCGCGGGTCGCGGCTGCGCGGGTGCGCGGCCCACCTGCTCGTCAGGCGCGCATAGTCCGCACGTTAGAGGGACGGGCGAGGACGGCCGTCGGTGGCACTGACCGATTCGCCTAAGGATCATGGGTCCGCGACCGTCGGAGGCGCATTTCGTCAGGCGCCATGACCGTGCAGACCCTAGGCCATGGTCCCGATCCAGCACAAGATGCGGTGCATGCGCGCCTGACAAGAGCGCGGTCAGCCGTCGGTATCCGTGCGCGCGGACGTCCCACGCCACCTCGCGCCGCCCGCGAACCCCTCCCCAGTGCGACCCCCAGTGCGTTTCCCACTGCGACCCCAACTGCGACCCCACAGTCCGACCCCGAAGCGCGAGGCCCGGCCCCTAGTGCCCGACCGTCCGAACCACGCCGGACATCAGCTTCGTCGCGCGCCGGGCGGCAGCCGGCGAGAGTCGACTCAGGCCGTCGACCAGCGACAGGACGTCCTCGTCGGGCAGCTCGCCCAGCAGCCGGACCAGCCGGACGACCGTCTCGTCGGGCACCTTGCCGAGCAGGCCCAGGATCCGCTCGAGCTCCGGGGGCTCGACCACCGGCACCAGCCCGATCGCTCGATCGAACAGCCGGACGAAGCCGAGAAACGTCCCGAGCCACTCGCGCAGCCGCCGCAGCTCGGCGTCGTCGGGATGGGTCCGGGCGGCGGCGTCGGCGTCGCCGAGCGTCTTCTCCAGGACGGCGATGATCGGATCGCCCTCGAGCCGCTTGCGGTTCGCGATGACCCGGCCAAACCATCGGAAGTGATCGCCGACGGCGACGTAGGCGGTCCCGGCCGGCCCACGCCGACCGACGCGACGCAGTTCGGCGACCTTCTCGACGACGCCCCAACCGACCGCCGCGTCGAGGGCAAGACTCGCGGCCCGGTGGGACAGCCCCAGGGCTTCGCGGACCTCGCGCTCGGTGAGCGGCTCGCCGCGGGCCATCAGGTAGGCGTGGACGCGCGCGATGGCGGGGGCCACGCCCCACGCAGCCCCCATCGAACCCCAGGCGTCGGCCAGCTCGAGTCGGATCGCCTCCGCCCGGAGCCCCGGATCGTTGGCCCGACCGGCGTCCTTGAGCACGCTAACTCCCGATTCCATAACTTGCACCTTGACAGTAGCGCGTTGACCCTCTATTACTTGCTACAGAAGCGTAGCACGGAGCGAGTGATGTCTGACGGTCGATCGGCGTGACCACCATCGACGGACCCAGCCCGGCCCTGACGCTGGGCGTGGTCGCCATTCTGTCCTACACGGTGGTCAAGGCCGGTGTGGTCTATGGTCGCGGCGACCACATGCTCCATCATCGCAGCCGCGCGTTTCACAGCTTCCCGGTCCTCGGCCTGGTCGGGCTGCCCGACCGACCGGTCCGGCCGGTGGCGGTCGACGATGTCGCCCGCATGCTGGTGGCCGCGGGCGTCGGCGACGAGCGCCTCGCGAACCGCACGATCGTGGCACTCGGGCCGGATGAGCTGCCGCTCGGCACAGCCGTGCGCAGAGTCGCCCACGTCGTCGGGCGGCGACCCGTCTTCGTGAGGCTGCCCATCGCGGCGCAGCTGCTGCTGGCCACGGTCGCGGAGTGGACCAGGGACCTGCGCTGGTGCGCTGCACAGATGGAGGTCGGGGGATGAGATTCGTGATCGCGGGCGGTTCGGGGATGATCGGGCGCCATCTCACCCGCGCTCTGCTGGCCGACGGCTGGGCGGTCGACATCCTGACTCGCGATACGGAGCGCACGTCGCGACGCCTTCCGAAGGGTGCCCGAGCGGTCGCCTGGTCGCCGAACAACCCGGCCGGGCTGGAGACCGTCCTCGACGGCGCCGACGGGGTGATCAACCTCGCCGGCGTGTCGCTCGGTCCGAGGCCATGGACGCCGGCCCGCAAGCGGGCGATCCTCGAGAGCCGGCTGGCGGCGACGAACGCGATCGTCGCGACAGTCCGGGCCCTCCCGTCCGAGCGCCGACCAGGAGTCCTAGTGAGCGCATCGGGTAGTGACGTCTACACCGGCCGAGACGCCCAGCCGGCCGACGAGTCCACCGAGCCGACCCACGACTTCCTGGCCGACGTCTGCCTCAGATGGGAGGCCGCCGCCCGCGCGGCCGAGGATCTCGGCGTCCGGGTCGCGCTGGTCCGAACGGCGTTCGTGCTGGCGCCGGACGCCCCGGTCCTGAGCCTGCTCGCGCTGCCGTTCCGGCTGTTCGTCGGTGGACGGCTGGGTTCGGGCAGACAGTGGTTCAGCTGGATCCACATCGTCGACCTCGTCGGCATCTACCGGCTGGCCCTGACCGACCCGACGATCTCCGGGCCGATCAACGCCGCGGCGCCGGAGCCATGCCGCCAGGCCGAGCTGGCAAGGGCGCTCGGCCGGACCCTCCATCGGCCGTGCTGGCTGCCAGTACCGGCGTGGGCGCTGCGACTCGCGTTGCGCGACCAGGCGACGCTCCTCATCGGCTCCCGCCGAGTCGTTCCGAGACGGGCCCTCGCTGCGGGCTATCGATTCCTCCATCGGGCCATCGACGAGGCCCTGGCGGATGTCCTCGGCCGAGCCCCCGTGGGAGACTGAGCCTCCGTCGGGACCGTGCTGCGTATCATCCGGCCATGCCCGTCCTTCGCAGCCGGCTGGATCCCGCCAGCTCTGACGCCCGTGCCAACGTCGAGGCCATGACGACGCTGGTGGCCGAGCTGCGCGCCCGTCAGGCGCACGTCGCGGGGCGGGGCGCTGGCGGCGATGACGCCTCGATCGCTCGGCATCGCGAGCGCGGCAAGCTGCCCGTCCGCGAGCGGATCGACCGCCTGCTCGACCCCGGCAGCGCGTTTCTCGAGCTCAGCCCGCTGGCGGCCGGCGGCATGTACGACGACGAGGCGCCCGGCGCCGGGATCGTCACCGGGGTCGGTCGGATCGAGGGCACCACCTGCGTGGTCGTGGCCAACGACGCCACGGTCAAGGGCGGCACGTACTTCCCGATCACGGTCAAGAAGCACCTCCGGGCCCAGGAGATCGCGCTCGAGAACCGGCTGCCGTGCGTCTACCTGGTCGA
>JAXDKT010000080.1:0-15369 GCA_034666965.1 Chloroflexota bacterium
TCGTGGCCGACGACGGCTTCTACAGCCTGGACGCACCGATCGTGCGGATCACGACCCCGCACATCCCGCTGCCGTCGGCCGCCGCGCTGGAGGACCTGGCCATCCCCTCCGTGGCCCGCATCGTCGAGACCGTCAGCCGCCGCCTCCACGACGCCGCCTGAACGCGCCTCCGGCCGCGGCCCCAGCCCTGTCAGGCGCGCATGGTCCGCACGCTAACCGGGTCCCGCCGCCCCGCCCCTGTCAGGCGCGCATGGTCCGCACCTTCGGAAGCGCGGACGGCCGAATCGGAGCCGAATCGGGGCGGACCGGGACCCATCCCGAACCGGATCTCGAGTCGTCCACGCTCAGGGGACGGGTCCGGAGTTCGGGAGGGCTGACAGGATCGAGGCGGCACTTCACTTACGGTGCCCACCATGCGCGCGTGACGGTGCGGGAGCCTGCGGTCCCGAGACCGACGATGCGGGAGCCCGCGGTTCTGAGAGCCGTGACGGTGCGGGAGCCTGCGGTCCCGAGACCGGCGTCGAGGACCACTTCACCGGCCGGCGCGACTTCTGAGGGCCGTGACGGTGCGGGAGCCTGCGGTCCCGAGACCGGCTTCGAGAAACACGTCGCCGGCCGGCGCGACTTCTGACCCGACAAGCGGACTGGCGGGTCGGATACTGACGTGGTGCGGATCGCGCTGTTCATCGTCGTTTGGTCGCGGGCTTAGTCCGTGGGTACGACCAGGCCGGAGCTCGAGCGCCTGCGCCGGCTGTGCCTGGCCCTGCCGGAGACGACGGAGCGCCTCAGCCATGGCGAGCCGACGTGGTTCGTCCGTGGCCAGAAGACGTTCGTGATGTTCGCCGACCACCATCACGACGACGGCCGGCTCGCGTTCTGGTGCGCGGCTCCGCCCGGCGCGCAGGAAGCCCTGGTCGGGTCGGACCCGGTTCGCTTCTTCGTGCCGCCCTACGTCGGCTACCGCGGCTGGCTCGGCGTCCGGCTCGACGTGGAGGTCGACTGGGACGAGATCGCGACGCTGGTCGAGGACGCCTACCGGATGGTCGCCCCGAAACGCCTGGTGATCGAGCTGGACGGCCGCCGCGCGGGCTGATCCTCAGGGCTCGTGGCGGCCGACGCGCGGCCCCGCCCCTGTCAGGCGCGCATGGTCCGCACGCTAACCGGGTCCCGCGGCCCCGCCCCTATCAGGCGCGCATGGTCCGCACCTTCGGAAGCGCGGACGGCCGAATCGGGGCGGACCGGGACCCATCCCCGACCGGATCTCGAGTCGTCCACGCTCAGGGGACGGGTCCGGAGTTCGGGAGGGCTGACAGGATCGAGGCGGCACTTCACTTACGGTGCCCACCATGCGCGCGTGAAGATGTGGGGAGGCTGCGGTCGGCGGCCGCCGCGCCCCCAGCCAGGGTCAGTCGAGCCAGGTGCGGTCCTGGTTGTCGGGATCGTCGATCGGGGACGAGATGAACAGCACCTGGGGCGGATCCTCGAAGGCGCCGCCGTGCGGCGTGTTGGCCGGGATCACCCACACGTCGCCGGGCTTGACCGGTCGGGTCACGCCACCGACGGTGACGTGGCCGGAGCCCGCCAGCACGTAGCCGATCTCGTCGTGGGTGGTGTGGACGTGCCGCCGGAACGGACCGGCGTGGCCCTGGAAGACGAAGACGCTCGACTGGGTGCCGTGGCCGAGATACGTCCGCTTGAAGATGTCCGCCTCGGTCAGCTTGTCCGCCTCGACCGCCGCGGCGACGTCGACCACGGCGATCTTCGCTGCGGCAACGACCTGCTGGCAGGTGGGGCAGATGTGCTTGACGGCCGGCTCGTCGGCGTGCTCGTGACCCAGGCTCATCGTGGACGCTCCTTCTGGTGGTCGCGGCGAGCGACCACCGCTTCGAACAGGAAGTGATAGACCTCGGTATGGCGCTTGGCCTCCCAGACGTCGTCGCCCCAGATGTACGCGCCGTGGCCCTCGACCACGACGGCATACGAGGTGGCGAAGCGCGGGTCGGCCAGGACCCGGCTGAGCTGCTCGACGAGCTCGGGCTCGCGCGGCGTGTTGCGGATCACGGGCAGGCGATGGACGTCCTGATTGCCGACCCCGCGGATCCCCTTGAGCATCTCCAGGTCGCGGATCTCGACGTGGTCGGCGGCGCCAGCCAGGTCACCGGCGAGCACCGCCGACAGGGCGTGGGAATGGACCACGCTGCGGGCCCCGCGCTCGCGGGCGGCCAGGCTGAAGATCGCGTTGCATTCGCTCGGTCGCAGGCTCGGGTCATCCGGCGAGCGGAGGACGTGGCCATCGGCCGGATCGACGGTGAAGAACTCGTCGGGCTTGATTCGCTCCTTGTGGACCGCCGTCGGCGCCAGGAGCAACCCGCCCCCGTCGGCCGGACCGCAGATGCCGCCGCCCGTGCCCGACACCCAGCCCTTCCCGTAGAAGACGCCGAGCAACTCGACGAGGAGCTCCCGGGTGGCGCGCTCCGCCTTGCTCACTTCGCGCGGGCGGTGCACATGGGGCGAAAGTATGGCGGCGCCGCCTCAGGGCTGTCCAGTTGCCCGGCGCCCGCGGGAGCGCGCCCCGGCGCCCCACGGCCGCGGCCCCGCGCCCCACGGCCGCGACCAACGGCCGCGGCCCCGCGCCGCAACGGCCGCGACCAACGGCCGCGACCGGCAGAGCGACATTGAACGTTTGACGGCCGGCCGACTCCATACTCGATAAGGCAGCCAGACTGGCAGCCCAGGCAGGAGCCGACATGCAGGCCGGTCTCGTCGAACGGGCACAGGGTGGCGACCAGGACGCGTTCGCCGCCCTGGCATCCGCCTCGGTCGACCGCTCGTACGCGATCGCCTACCGGATCCTGCGCGACATGCACAAGGCCCAGGACGCGACCCAACAGGCGCTCCTGAGCGCCTGGCGCGACCTGCCCAGCCTGCGCGACCCGGAGCGGTTCGAGGCCTGGCTCCACCGTCTCGTGGTTCGCGCCTGCTACGCGGAGGCGGCACGCGATCGGCGCTGGGGCGCCCGCGTCCGCCTCATTCCATCGGACTCATCCGCCGTCCCGGACTCGGCCAGCGCGCTTGCCGACCGGGACGAGCTCGAGCGCGGGTTCCGCCGGCTGTCTCCGGAACAGCGGGCGGTGCTGGTGCTCCATCACTACCTCGGCTATCCCCTCACGGAGATTGCCGAGACCCTGGGGATTCCCGTCGGGACCGCGCGGTCCCGGCTCCACTACGCGACCCGTCAGCTGCGGGCCGCGATCGAGGCGGACGCTCGTCCGACAAACCCAAAGGAGCGGACCGCATGAACGACCGACCGACCTTCGAAGATCGGCTGGACGACTGGCTCGAGGATGGCCCGGCGGACGCGCCGGACCAGCTGCTCGACACCGTCATGGCCGCCATTCCCTCTATCCCACAACGACGGGGAGTCCTGCGCTTCCCGTGGAGGACCTCTCCCATGTATGGATTTGCCCGCTTTGTCGCGGGAGTCGCGGTCGCCATCGCCGTCGGTGGCGCCGCCCTGCTCATCGTCACGCGCCCGGCGCCGGGGGGCATCGGGGATCGGGGCTCGCCGCCACCGGTCGCGGCTTCGGCCACGCCCGGGTCGTCCGCGGTCGTGCCCCCGCCGGCAACGCCCGTGCCCACGCCGGCCCCCACGCCTTCGCCCAAGCCGACGGGGCCCACCATCAGTGCCTGCGATCCGGCCCACCTCGCGGCTAGGATCACGCTCTGGGAAGGCGCCGCCGGGCATCGAATCGCCCACGTCGAGCTGACCAACACGTCAGCCCGCTCGTGCACGACGCGGGCGTTGGACAAGCCGCAGCTGGTCGACGGCCACGGCTCGGTTCTCATCGACGGCACCGCGCCGGGTGCCTCCAAGACCCTCACCGTCGCGGCCGGCGGGACCCTCAAGACCCTCGTCCAGGATGGCAACTACTGCGGTCCCGCGCCGGTGGCACCGGTGACCGTGGCATTTGTCCTGAGCAACGGTGGGCGCTTCGTGGCGACTCCGTTCTCGAAGACGGACGCGACCGTCCCGCCCTGCCTGGGGGCGGCCGGTTCCAAGGGCGACATCGAGATGCAGCCCTGGGCGCCCTGACCTAGTCGTTCCGGGCGATCGCCATCGCCCGCGGGATCAGCTCGGGGATCCGGTCCAGGAGTCCCCACAGCGTCGTCGCGAAGGGCGACGAAGGCCTGGACCCCAGCCGCTCGACGGCCACGATCCGACGCCGGATCGTGGCCGCCCCCGCGAGCTCGATCTCGCGCAGCGACCCGGTGCTGAGCGCATCGGCGACCGCCGTCCCGGGGAGGAGGGCGATGCCCAGCCCGAGCTCGACCATCCGCTTCGCGGCCTCGATGTTGTCGACCTCGGTGACGCCCCGCGGGACGACGCCCGCGACCCGGAACAGGGCGTTGGTGATGTCGTAGTAGCTCGACGTCCGGTCGAACAGGATGAGCTGGGCGTGGCGAATCTCGGACACGTCGACCCTGCCCGCCTTAGCGAAGGGATGGTCTGGCTTTGCCACGAGGAGGAGCTCATCCTCGTACAGCGGACGGCTGCGGACGCGCGCGTCGCGGAGCTGCCTGACGATCCCGAGCTCCACCTCGCCGGAGACCACGAGGTCGACGATGTCCTCCGAGTGCCCGGTCTGGACGAGCAGGCGCACGTTCGGATGGAGCTCGGTGAAGCGGACCAGGAGCTCGGGCAGGACGTAGGCGCTGACCGCGGGAGCGACCGCCAGGGCGAGCTCGCCGATGACGCCGTGCTCGAGCTCACGGACGAGCGAGGTCCCGCTCCGGATCGCATCCATGGCGCGGTCGGCGTGGGGGAGGAAGGCTCGCCCGGCGGGGGTCAGGACCATGCCCGAGTGGGACCGCCGGAAGAGCGGCGTGGCGAGCTCCTGCTCGAGCCCCTGGAGCCGGGCGGTGAGCGCCGGCTGGCTGATCGACAGGGCATAGGCCGCGCGGCGCATGTTCCCCTGGCGCGCGATCTCGATGAACCCCTCGAGCTGGGTCACGAGCACGGTGTCGCCTCCTTGAAACGATCAGTTCTGGTGATGATACACGACGGTAAATTCGATTGGACGGATCATTCAAGCCGTCGTAAGGTCGCTACCCGAGCCGGTGCCCGGTTCGAGTCGCCGCCAGGGAGGATCCCCATGGACCTCAACGTCGATCCAGGTCAATCGTTCAAGCGAGCCATCACGCTGGAGCCGTCCCATCACTGGGTCCTCGGCCTGACGGCCGACGACGACGCTTCCATCGTTGGGCGCGGCCAGCGCCAGTCCAGCTACCAGGTCGAGTGCGACTGCCCCGACAACTGCCTGCGGGACCACGAGAACGAGTGATGACCGCCTTCGAGACCGAGGTTGCGGCCGCCCGCGAGTGGTTCGGCTCGCCCCGGTTCGATGGAATCGTCCGGCTCCATACCGCCCGGGAGGTCGCCGCCCAGCGGGGCACGATCCAGCCCGATTACACGGTTGCCCGCACGGCCGCCGAGGGGTTCTACGCCCGCCTCCGGGAGCTGTTCGCGAGCGGCCGGCAGGTCACCACGTTCGGTCCGTACTCGCCCGGTCAGGCCGTGGCCATGAAGCGGATGGGGATCGACGCGATCTACCTCGGCGGCTGGGCCACCTCGGCGAAGGGCTCGACCACGGAGGATCCCGGTCCGGACCTTGCGAGCTATCCGCTCAGCCAGGTTCCCGACGAGGCCGCCGGCCTGGTCCGCGCCCTCCTCACCGCCGACAAGAACCAGCATTTCGCACGGGCCCAGATGGACGAGGAGCAGGCTCGGGCCACGCCTGAGATCGACTTCCGTCCGTTCATCATCGCCGACGCCGACACCGGTCATGGCGGCGACGCCCACGTGCGCAACCTGGTGCGTCGATTCGTCGAGGCGGGGGTGCCCGGCTACCACATCGAGGACCAGAAGCCCGGGGCCAAGAAATGCGGCCACCAGGGCGGCAAGGTGCTCGTCGCCCAGGACGAGCAGAACAAGCGACTCAACGCGGCCCGCCTGCAGCTGGACATCATGCGCGTGCCGGGCATCATCGTCGCCCGGACCGACGCCGAGTCGGCGACCTTCCTCGACAGCCGCAGCGACGAGCGCGACCAGCCGTTCATCCTGGGCGCGACCAACCTGGACCTGCCCAGCTATCGGGTCGGCTTCCTGGCCATCCAGAAGGCGCTCAACGAGCTCGGGCTGGACGAGATCCGCGGCCACCTGCTGTTCGCGGTGCCGGCCGCCGAGTACGCCAGCGCCCGTGCCTGGCTCGTCCGGGTTGGGCTGATGGCCCGCATCGAGCGGGCCGCGGAGTCGGCTCGGCGTGCCGACGAGGGCGTTTCGCTCCAGAGCGAGCTGGACGCCATTGAAACCGAATACGCCGAGATCTGGCAGCGGGAGGCGGGTCTCAAGACCTACGGCGAGGCGGTCGGCGACGTTCTCGAGGCGCGGATCGGGGGCGGCGCTGCAATCGGGGGCGGCGCTGCATTGGCCATGACCGCCGCGGAGTGGCGGACCTTCGCCGGCCGCGCGTCGTTCTCGGAGATCCGGGACCGAGCCGCGTCACTGGACATCGCGATCGAGTGGGATCCGGAGCTGCCCATGACCCCGGACGGCTACTACCAGGTCCAGGGCGGGATCGACTACGCGATCGCCAAGTCGCTGGCGGCCGCGCCGTTCGCGGACCTGCTCTGGATGGAGACGAAGACGGCGGATCTCGAGGATGCCCGCCGGTTCGCGCTGGCGATTCATGCCGAGTACCCGGACAAGATGCTGGCCTACAACCTGTCGCCCTCGTTCAACTGGGACACCACCGGCCTGAGCGACGAGGAGATGCGGGCCTTTCCCGAGGAGCTCGGGAAGCTGGGCTTCGTGTTCAACTTCATCACCTACGGCGGCCACCAGATCGATGGCCTCGCCGCCGAGGAGTTCGCGACGGCCCTGCGCGATGACGGGATGCTCGCGCTGGCGCGACTCCAGCGCAAGTTCCGGCTGCTCGAGTCGCCCTACCGCACGCCCCAGTCGCTGGTCGGCGGGGACCGCCTCGACGCCGCCTTGATGGCCGCTTCGGGACGGACGGCCGCGACGAAGGCGATGGGCAAGGGCTCGACCCAGCATCAGCACCTGGTCCAGACCGAGGTGCCGACCCGGCTCCTCGAGGGCTGGCTGGCGGAGTGGGCGAGCCACTGGGATCGGCCGGGATCGCTCCGCGTCGAGCTGCGGCCGCACACGGCGGGATCCGACCCGCTCGAGCTCAGGGTTCTGGACGAAGACGACGCGACGCTCGCCGACGTGACCTTCGCCAGCCTCCAGGATCGTCACGGCCGGACCGTCCTCTCGATCCGCGATCAGAACAGCGCCCCGGAGATCCGCCGGCGGCGGCTGATGACCCTGGTCCAGCTGTTCCTGATCCATCGCTATCGGGCGGCGTCGCTGCACTACCTCACCCCGACCGCGGACAACCAGTCGCAGACGCAGCGGATGCGCGACCTCGGCATCTTCACCGACGTCAGAACCGAGATCGGGCAGGTCATCGTCGCCGACGTCGACCGCGAGCGTATCGCCGAGCTGGTCCGCCCCGACAGCCCCAAGCTCACCGCCCTCATCCGCAAGCCGATCCCGCAACCGGTCTAGCGGGCTCGGCGGCGGGCGGCCGGCGGGCCGCCGCGGGCCGCGAGGGGCCGGCGGGCGGGCGGGCCGCGAGGGGCCGGCAACCTCGCCGTCGCCGGCGGTCGTCGCGGGCCTTTCCCCATCAGGCGCGCATGGTCCGCACCTTAGGACCGGTCGCGGACGAATTTGGGGCGGATCGAACCCCAGACGGGGGCCCCGGCTCGAGCGGCTCACGCTCAGGAGACGGACTTCATGCTTGTCAAAAGCGGAAGTAACGCGCGCTAGTTCGCTTAGCGTGCCCACCATGCGCGCCTGGACCTGGAGGGCTGGGCGTCGAGCCGCGACGGGCCGTCAGCCGGGAGCGAACTGCCGCGCCAGGGTCGCCCACGAGGCCTCGCCACTCACCGACGCAGGGATGGCCGGGAGGACCGCGCCGGGTGGCCGCAACCAGGCGACGGCGAAACCGAACGTCGAGGCGCCGGCGGCATCCCAGCCGTTGGCGGTCACGAAGCCGATCCGATCGGGCGCCAGGCCGAACCGGTCGACCGCGAGCTGGTACACCGCCGGGTGGGGCTTGTAGGCGCGCGCCGCGTCGGCCGACAGGAGGGCCTCGAACCTACCGTCGAGCCCCGCCGAGCGGACGCTCGCCTCGAGCATCGCCGCCGACCCGTTCGACAGCACGGCCATTGGCAGTCCGGCGCCTCCCAGGTCGTCGATGCCTTCGAGGGCTCCGGCCTTGGGTGGCAGCTCCACGAAGGCGCGTCGTGCCGTGGCGCGCGCCTCGGGATCGGGGTCGACGTCGAGCTCCGCGCAGGCGACGTCGAGCGCCTCCCGCGTCACGAGCTCGAAATCCGCCCAGCGGTCCATCGCCGTGCGCAGCCAGGATGCCTCGAGCTGGCGGGCCCGCCACCGCGCCGCGAGCGGTCCGCCACGACCGGGCGCCAGGATGTCGCAGGCCACGTCGAGCGGAGCCAGGTCGACGAGCGTGCCGTACAGGTCGAAGCACACGACCCCGACGCGCCGTGGGTCGCCGGGAGTCCGCGGCGCACCTTGGCCCGTCAAGCCGTCGTCCCTGGCGCGAGATCGACGATCCCCGCCTGGAGTCCGGCGAGCGCCTCGCGGGCCTCCTCGACGGACCCCTCGTCCTCGATCGTGCTGATGTCGCCCGGGTCGAGACCGGCCACGACGGCCTTCAGGACCCGCCGCATGATCTTGCCGCTGCGTGTCTTGGGCAGCATGTCGACGAACGTCACCTGCCCGATCACGGCAACCGGCCCGAGCTCGTCCCGAACCGTCGCCAGCAGCTCGCGACGCAGGTCCTCCGATGGCTCGCGGCCGGCGCGCAGGACGACGAACGCGGCGATGACCTCCCCGCGCAGCTCGTCCGAGCGGCCGGTCACCCCGGCTTCGGCGACCGCCGGATGGCGCAGAAATGCGGTCTCGACCTCGATCGTGCCGATCCGGTGGCCGGCGATCTTGATGATCTCGTCGGCGCGGCCGGCAAACCAGACATAGCCGTCGTCGTCGATGTGAGCGGCGTCGCCCGAGTAGTACACACCCGGGATGCGGTTCCAATAGTCGGTGGCGTAGCGCTCCGGGTCGTTCCAGATGGTCGGGGTCAGACCGGGGAACGGCCGGCGGATGACCATGATTCCCTTCTCGTTCCGGCCCAGCGGCTTCCCGTCGGGCGTCACGACCGCCGTGTCGATCCCGGCCAGCGGGATCCCCGACGAGCCGGGCTTGATCGGCAGCTGGGCAATGCCGTACGGGTTCCCGAAGATCGGGCCGCCGGTCTCGGTCTGCCACATGTGGTCGATGACCGGGATCCGGTCGTCGAAGACCCGCTGCTGGAGCCATTCCCAGGCCGGCGCGTTGAGGACCTCGCCAGCCGAGAAGACGCGCTCGAGCCGGGACAGGTCGTGCCGCCGGGCGACATCCTCGCCGTGGCGCATGAACGCCCGGATGGCCGTCGGCGAGGTGAACATCCCCGTCACGCCGAGCTCCTCGATGAGCCCCCAGAACCGCTCCGGGCCGGGCTGGTCGAGGGCGCCCTCGTAGGCGACCGTCGTGGCGCCCACGATGAGCGGCGCGTACACGATGTAGCTGTGGCCGACGATCCAGCCGATGTCCGAGGTCGACCACCACATTTCGCCCGGACGCAGGCCGAACACCCAGCGGGCCATGGCCACGATGTGGACCTGGTAGCCGCCGTGGGTATGGACCGCGAGCTTGGGCGTGGCCGTCGTCCCGCTCGTGGCCAGGATGAACGCCGGCTCGTTGGCCTCCATCTCGACGTGGCCGCCGTCGTGCCCGTCGGCGGGCTCGTGCCGCTGGCCGGGCTCGTGCCGCTGGCCGGGCTCGTGCCCTCCCGCCTCGGGCCGGGGCCCCGCCGCGCGCTCGAGGAGCTCGGGCCAGGTCAGGTCGCGCGGCCGATCGAGCGGCGCCCGACCGGGCTCGCGCTCGAGGACGACCACGTGTTCGACTGTGCCGGGATCGTCCCCCAGCGCGGCGTCGACGATCGGCTTGAGCTCGGTCGCCCGGCCCTTGCGGTAGGTCACGTCGGCGGTCAGGACGAGCCGCGACCCGCTGGCCCGAATCCGATCGCCCAGCGCTCCGTGCCCGAACCCCGCGAAGACGATCGAGTGGATCGCCCCGATCCGGACGATCGCGAGCATCGCCACGATCGCCTCGGGGCAGGTCGGCAGGTAGAGGGTGATGCGGTCGCCTCGCCCGATGCCGAGGCCGCGCAGGGCGGCCGCGAGCCGTTCGACCTCGTCGAGCAGGCCGCGGTAGGTCAGATCGCGCCGTTCGCCGTGCTCGTTCAGGGCGATCAGGGCCAAACGATCGCCGTCGCCGGCCGCGACGTGGCGGTCGAGCGCGTTGTGGGCCAGGTTCGTCCGGCCACCCACGAACCAGCGGAAGCTCGGCGGATCCGCCTCGAAGACCCGATCCCAGCGCCTGAACCACGGCAGTTGGTCCGCGGCGCGAGCCCAGAACGCCTCGGGGTCGTCGGCGGCGTCGGCCAGCCAGCGCTCGACCGCTGGCGGAAAGCGGACCGGTTCGGTCATGGCACTCCTCCAAAACGGTCGGCCAACGAGGCTGCAGCGCTCCCGATTCTAGGCATGATCCGGAAGCAAGATCGAGCCCCGTGGCAAGCAACGCTTGGCCCGTTCCGTGTCCGCTGCCTCCGTGTCAGGCGCGCATGGTCCGCACGTTCGGAGCGGCCCAAGGCGCGGAGGGCCCGCCTCCGTGTCAGGCGCGCATGGTCCGCACGTTCGGAGCGGCCCAAGGCGAAGTCGGGGCAGATCGAGCCTCGACTCCGGCCTCAGCCCGACCACCTCACGCTCAGCGGGCGCGCCCAGCACCGCTCAGAACCCGTAGGAACGATCCGGTACTTCGCTTAAGGTGCCCACCATGCGCGACTGAGCAGAACCGTGCACCGTCAGAGCGCGGCGATGGGCAGGCGATGACCGGGATGCGGCACCGTCCCGTGGGGGCATGCCGCACGCCCAGGTTGAGCTCGTGCGGAGCCGTGCCCGGGCGTGCTGGGTGTCGTCGAGTCGAGCGAGAGCCTCCATCGAACAGGGGGGTTCGGATCGGTGGTGGATCGGTCCGGTGGGCCGCGCCTCGGGCACGGAGTGGCGGTTCTGTGGAGGCGCCGGCGGCGGGTCGGCGGCGGGTCGGCGGGCGGGTCGGCGGGCGGGTCGGCGGGTCGGCGGCGGGCGGGTCCCGGCGGGGCAGGTCCGCGGGTCTGGGTTACGCTCGTCGGGGTATCGAAACGGACCATTCGCGGTGCGGGGCCTGGGGGAGCCAGCGGCCAGGAGGCAGACATGGCGGACACCGACCTGTTCGATCGGATCAACTCGCTGTCCTCGGAGGAGGAGCGGCTCTACCAGGACGCCGCCGACGGCAGCGGGTTGAGCACGGCCGCGGTGGCTCGGCTCGATGAGATCAAGGTCGAGCTCGACCGGATCTACGACCTGCTTCACCAGCGCGAGGCTCGACGGGCGGCCGGCCTCGACCCCAACGAGGCCGAGCCGCGCCCCGCCGATGTCGTCGAGCACTACCAGCAGTAGCCGGAGAGCGACGTTCGGGCCGGGAGCGTGGGCCGATCGCGGCCCGGTCTTGCACCCGATGCAAACATCCGCATCCGGGCCAGGCCCATGCCGGTAGGCCCCGACCGGCCCGGCTTTGCACCCCACGCAAGGATTCCGCATCCGAAGCCAGGTCCAGGCCGGTAGGCCCCATCGCGGCCCGGCCTTGCACCCCATGCAAACATCCGCGGCCGGGGCGAGGCTTGGCCTCGGTGATTAGGTCGATTCCTTGCGTGTGGTGCAAGAAATGGGCACGCAGGTCGGCTCGGGCGCCCGGGTAGCTGTTCCTTTGCACCGGATGCACGAAGTCGACGGGCTCACGGGCCTCAGGTGCGTTTGTTTGCACCGGATGCAAGCCGAGAGGGATTCTTGCACCGGGTGCAAGAACCGGACCGATTTCGGCCCGCGGGTGGCGGCGGGCGGCCCCGCGGGGGGCGGCGGACCGATTTCGGCCCGGCGGGGGGCGGCCCGGCGGGGGGCCGCGGGTGGCGGCGGGCGGGGCGGGGGGGCGGCTCGCAGGGGGCGGCGGGCGACGGCGGGCGAGGGTCAGCCGACCGTTTCGGGCCGGCGGGGCGGCGGGCGGGTCGGCGGGCGTGACGGCGGGCGAGGGTCAGCCGGACCGATGCGGCCCGGCGACGCGGCCCGATTCGGCCCGGCGACGCCGCACGGGACGTGGAATCAAGCGACCGGCCCCGTGACCAGGGCCGGTCGACTCGTGAGGACTGAGGGTCAGCGCGCGGCGACGGGGTCGGCGGCGTGGGAGCGGATCTGCTCCTCGATCCAGTGGTAGGTCGGGCGGAGCCCATCCTCCAGGTCGATCCGGGGCTCCCAGCCGAGGACCTCGCGGAGGCGGGTGTTGTCCGAGTTGCGACCGCGGACACCCTGCGGCCCGTCGATGTGGTTGAGGGTGATATCGGTCTTGCCTGAGATCTCGATGATGATCCGGGCCAGCTCGTTGATGCTGACCATCCGGTCGGTGCCCAGGTTGAGCGGGTCGCGGTGGTCCGACATCATCAGCCGGTAGATGCCCTCGACGCAGTCGTCGACGTGGCAGAACGAGCGGGTCTGCTCGCCGTCGCCCCAGATGTCGATCGAGCCCCCCGACTCGACCTTGGCGATCTTGCGGCACAGGGCGGCCGGGACCTTCTCGCGGCCACCGTCGTAGGTGCCGTTGGGGCCGTAGATGTTGTGGAAGCGGACGACCCGCGTCTCGATCTTGTGCTCGTCGGTGTAGTACCGGCACAGGATCTCGGTCATCAGCTTCTCCCAGCCGTAGGCGTCCTGGGGCTGAGCCGGGTAGGCGTCCTCCTCGCGGAGGGCCTTGACGTTGGCGTCGGTCTGAAGGTACTCGGGGTAGACGCACGCCGACGAGCTGTAGAGGTAGCGCTTGACGCCATGCTGGCGGGCGCCCTCGATCGTGTGCAGGTTGATCAGCGAGTTGTTGTACAGGATCGTGGCGTGGTTGGCCGAGATGAAGCCCATCCCGCCCATGTCCGCCGCGAGGGCGTAGACGTGGTCGACGCCGCGGGTGGCCTCGAGGGCCTCCTCGCGCAGGCGCAGATCGCGGACTTCGAACTCATCGGCGTCGATCGGGGTGTACTCGGGCTCCTTGATGTCGACCCCGCGGACCCAGTAACCGCGCTCCTTGAGATTGGTCACCAGGTGGTGGCCGATGAAGCCACCGGCGCCCGTCACGAGAACTCGTTCCACGATCCGATCTCCTCCGTGCGATCGTCCCCCGACGATCCGTAGATACGTGCGAAAGCCGCCGACCATTGCGACGGCTCGACGGCCCGCCCATACGAGCGCTGTGCCGTCTGACTGATCCTGATCGATTCGTCCGCCTGGGGCCACCCCCGGGACGATAGTACCGGTGAATCCAGTCAACGCCCGCACGTGGCCCGAGCCTCAAATCTGGGCGCGGTCGCTGGTCGTGGGGATCAGGCCGACCTATCATGCCAGAGGGAGGCGAAACGCACCGCCGAGCGTGCCGACTGTCGAAAGGGTCCAAAGCTGAGCAGCCGCACGCCCGCGCAGAGCCGCGGGGAGCCTCCGCCGCCGACGATCCGGCGGCCCAGTTCCGTCGCGATCCACCCCAGGCTCGAGGCGCTCTTCGGAGAGTTCGCGGCCGACGGGCTGGCCTGGTGCCTGCTGCGCGGCGAGATCGAGCTGGACGGCCGCGCCGGCGACGTCGACATGCTGGTCGACCCGGGCGACCTCGGGCGGCTCCGGCGCGCGGCCCGGGCCGTCGGGTTCGTTCGGCTCCCGGCGCGCGGCTACGGCAGCCACCTGTTCCTGATCACGTACGACCCCGACAGCGACCGCTGGATCAAGCTCGATGTCGTGACGGAGCTCGCGTTCGGGCCATCCTTCGCCTGGCGGGTCGCCGACGGGGCCAGCGTCCTCGAGCGGACGCGCCGCGCCGACGCCCCCAACGTGTGGGTGCTGGCCGAGGCCGACGCGTTCTGGGCGCTGCTCCTCCACGGGCTGCTCGACAAGGGCAAGCTCGACGACGCTCAGCGGGCTCGACTGACCGAGCTGGCGCCACACGGGCGCGCCGGGGGGCCGCTGGCGCGAGCGATCGCGCCGCTCCTGCCCGAGGACCTCGAGCCCACCTGGCTGGTCGAGGCGGTCGCGCTGTCCCAGTGGGAGCCACTCGAACGCCTGGGTGCCGAGCTGGCGGTCGGCCTGCGCCAGCGGCGTCGACTCGACACCGCCCGCACGCGGGTCGATGAGCTGGCCACGCGACGGGTGCACCGGCTCATCCGGGCCCGCCGGCCGCGCGGGCTGACGGTGGCCCTGGTCGGCGACCCGCTGCTGGTCGACCGGGCGGCCGAGGAGCTCGGCGCAACCGTGCCGATGCCCGTCAGGAGCATGGTCTTCGCGGCCCGACTGCGCTGGCCGATGCGCTGGCTCAAGAAGCGGCCGGCGCCGGCGCTGCGGGCCCGGCTCCAGCGCGGGACCAGCCTGATCGTCTACCGCGCGGGCTCGCTCGAGGACCTGCCGCCGCGACGCGGCTCGCTGGCCAACTTGCTATCCTGCCCGCCACCGGACCTGGTGATCCTCCTCGATTCGTCGCGTCCGCCGACGCGTGCCGGCGAGGAGCCGTGGATCAGTCAAGCGCCAGGCGCCGGGCCGGGCGTCGCCATCGTCGATGCCAGGCTCCCCGCGGGTGAGGTTCGACGCTCGATCGCCAGACTCGTCTGGGACCGGCTCGCAGATCGCTGGAACGCCCTCGACCGGCGATCCGCAGAACCGTAAAAGGAGTCTCTTCGTTGCGAATCCTGGTGTGTGTCTCCGACCTGCCGTTCCAGCCCACGAACACGGGCTACCGGCGCCAGCTGATGGGCCTGATCCCGGCGCTGGCACGCAACAACGAGGTTCGCCTGATCGGCCTCCAGATGCCCGATCAGACCGCGCCGGCCCAGATCCCGGACCACATCCGGGTGGTCCCCTATGACAAGCCCGGAGCGCTCGGCAACACGTACGACGTGGCGATGGCCACGGTCACCGGCCGGCCCCTGCGGGCGGCTCGCTTCGATCGGATCCTGCGACCGGTCCTGCGCGAGGAGCTGCGCAGCTTCAAGCCCGATGTCGTCCACGTCGGACCGGGCAAGCTGGCCACCCTGCTCGACGAGCTCGAGGGGCGGCCCGCCGTGCTGGGCGTGA
>JAXDKT010000081.1:0-14211 GCA_034666965.1 Chloroflexota bacterium
TGACGCCGCCACTCTGGGACACGAGGCCGACGTTGCCGGCCACGAGGGGGGTGGCGATCGCTCCGATGAACGCCGGGATGTTCTCGCTGACGTTGAAGATCCCGAAGCAGTTGGGGCCACAGATGAGCAGGCCGCGGTCCCGCGACACCTCCTCGAGCCTCGCCTGCATCCGTTCGCCCTGCTCGCCGGATTCGCCGAACCCACTGGCCAGGATCACGGCGGACCGGACGCCGGCGTCGGCGACCGCGGTCACGAGATCGGGCACCGCCCGTGCCGGGATCGAGACGACCGCGCAATCGGCGGGCACCGGGGTCGACGCCACGTCCGGGTAACAGCGCAGGCCCAGGACCTCGTCGTAGCGCGGGTTGATCGGGTAGATGTCGCCACTGAATCCGAGCCGCTGCAGGTTCCGGATGACGCGGTTCGCCCGGACCTCGCGTTGCGAGGCGCCGACGATCGCGATCGACCGCGGACGCATGAGGGGCGTCAGGTCTCGCGGCGATCCCGGCTTCCCGTCGGTCGGGCGCGGGTCAGCGCCACGGGGATCGAGCGTCATCGAGTCCTCCACGTCAGGGCTGGGCGGGCGCGAGCCGTCCGCCGGGACGGGCGGTCGGCGGCCCGGGCGTGACGGTGGCGCGGGATGCCGGCTATCCGGGTTTCTTGACGTCGGTGTGCGAACCGAGCCCGGGTCGGTAGTCCTTGGCCAGGAACTTGTCGATCCCGTCCCCGCCGGACTGCCGGTCCGCCTGGCCCAGCCGAAGCTCGTTCGACTTGCTCGTCAGCCACCAATAGGCCTGTTCGTAGGTCATGTCGACGACCTGCTTGAACGCCTCCTTCGTGGCGCGCAGCGCGGCGCCATCCATGTCGGCGAGCCGGCGTGCCAGCGCCGTGACTTCGTCCTGAAGCCGATCGCCGGGCACCGACCGATTCACGAACTTGATCTCGGTCGCGCGACGCCCATCGAAGGTCTCACCGAGCATCGCGTAATACAGAGCATCCCGGTAGGCCATCTGGCCGCTGATGACCTTCGACACGAGGCCGCCGGGGATCGCACCCCAGTTCACCTCGCTCAACCCGAAGGTGGCGTCGTCGGCGGCGATGGCGAAATCGCAGGCGGCCACAATCGTGAACGCGCCGCCAAAGCAGAACCCGTTGACCATCGCGATCGTCGGGCGCGGGAACATCCGAAGGATCCGGTCGCGCCAATCGTTCGAGATGCGGCGATTGAGGGCCCGCTCGTGTTCGTCACCCTCCGTGTCCTTGAAGTACGCCTTGAGATCCTGACCGGCGCAGAACGCGGTGCCCGCCCCGGTCAGGACCAGGACACGCGTCTCCGCGTCGCCCTCGAGCCGGGTGAGCACGTCGTACATCTCGCGGTGGAGGAGCGGGTTCATTGCGTTCCGCTTCTCCGGTCGATTGAAGGTGACCGTCGTGATCCCGTCCGCCTTGTCGACGAGGATCGTCGTGTACTCGCTCAAAGGTTCGTCTCCCATCGGTCAGCGAACGCCAATGGCTCTTACCGCCGCCGGCGCTGCCATCGATTGATCCGGTGGTCCGCCGCCTCGATCGCGCTACCGCCGATCCATGAGAACGCCAGGAGCATCAGGACGATCCCCAGCACGCCGGCCATGTCGAATCGGTTGCTCGATTCGATCAGGCGTCCACCGATGCCGACAGCCAGGAGCAGCATCTCGCTGAGCAGCATGCCGATCGTGGCACGTCCGAACCCGAGCCGAAGGCCGGTCATGATCAGCGGCGCGGCACTCCGGACGACGATCCAGCGAAACCGTTGCCACTCGGTCAGCCCGAAGGAGTCGGACATCTCGACGAGCTCGCGCGGCACCGCCTTGGAGCCGGCGAAGGCGTTGATCGCCACGTAAACGAAGGAGAAGGAAAAGACAATCGCGGCGCGCGCGGCCAGGGTGAAGCCGAAGATGATGATGAACACCGGGATGAGCGCCACCATCGGCGCCGTCAGCAGGATCGTGAGATAGGGATTGAGGCTCCATTCGGCGAGCCGGAACCGGCCCATCAGCAGGCCAACGGCGACCCCCAGGATGCAGGCCAGCCCGTAGCCGATCACGAATGCCTGAAGGCTGGTCCCCCATGCGCGAAGAAGATCCGGGTCGAAGGTCGCAAGAAGACTCTCCGAGAACGGGACCAGGAACAGGCGCGAAGTCGATCGACCGACGATCTCCCAGATCCCCAGGAACGACACGAGGATGAGCACCCGCGTGAGCAGACGGATCCGTTGCCGTCGTCGGGAGGCGCGAATCGCGCCCTTGACGACGTCCGGGCCGGAGGCCACGCGGACCGCGGCGGTCAACCGGCGACCTCGACCGCGTCGACGACGTTCAACTCGCGCAACCGTTCCCACACGTGCTCGACCAGCTGGATGAATCGTGGCGATCGGCGGGTCAGGTCGTCACGAGGCCGCTCGAGGTCGATCGGCACGATCTCGGCGATCCGGCCCGGTCGCGGGCTCATGATCACGACCCGGTCGGCGAGATACACCGCCTCGTCCATGCTGTGCGTCACGAACACGACGGTCTGGCGAAGCTGCTCCCAGACCCGGATCAGGTCGTCCTGCAGGATGCGCCGGGTCTGCTCGTCGAGCGCTCCGAACGGCTCGTCCATCAGCAGGTGCCGCGGCTGCGTGGCAAGCGCGCGCGCGAGACCGACGCGCTGCTGCATCCCGCCCGACAACTCGTGGGGAAGGTGACGCTCGAACTTGTTGAGGCCGACAAGCCGGAGGGCCTCACGAGCCCGATCGGCACGCTCCGCGGGCGGGACCCGGCGAGCTTCGAGCGGGAGCTCGACATTGCTGATGGCGTCTCGCCAGGGCAGCAGGGCGAAGTTCTGGAAGACCATCGCCCGGTCGGGGCCGGGCCCATGGACCGGGACATCGTCGACGCGGATCGCGTCGCCCTCGACGGGCACCAGCCCGTCGATCATCTTGAGCATGGTCGTCTTGCCGCAGCCACTCGGCCCGATGATGCAGACGAACTCGTGGTCCTTGATCGTCAGGTCGATGTTATCGAGGACATGCAACACGCTCACGCCGTCCCGGCCGCCCTCGCGGACGAACCATTTCGACAACCCGTCAACGGTGATCACGGTCAGGCTCCTGTGTCTTGCACGCGCGGGCGCCATCGGTTCACCCGGCGATCCAGGCGCATCAACAGGCTGGTCAACACGAGCGCGATCAGGACGATCGTGCCGACGACGGCCAGCAAGGAATCGATCCGGAAGGTGTTTCCGTAGTGCTTCACGAGTCCGCCGAGACCGACGAGCACGAGCAGCACCTCGGCCGTCACGGTCCCCTTGATCGCCCGTCCGAGGCCGAGCCGGAGGCCGGCCATGATCCCGGTCATCGAGCCCGGGATGAGGACCGACCGAAAGGTCTGCCAGCGAGTCAGGCGGAACGCCCTGGCCATCTCAAGGAGGTCCGGATCGACGCTACGGACACCGGCCCGGAAGTTGAGGGCCATCACCAGGACACAGAACTCGAAGACGACGGCGATCCGACCCTCGAGCCCGAACCCGATCCAGAGCATGATGATGGGGATGTAGGCGACGCTCGGCAACGCGACCAGCGCGCTGACGAACGGCGCGGCGGCGTGGTCGATCGTGTCGCTGAGACCGAGGATCAGCCCGAGGGCCACCGCCACGATGACGGCAAGTCCCAACCCGAGGACGAAGGCCTGGGAGCTCACCGCCAGGGCGGCCAAGAGCTCGCCCGATCCCATCATCCGGACCCAGGCCACGATGACGTCGGTGAAGGGCGGGACGAACGTCTCGGTGTTGCGCGCGTACAGCTCCCAGGCGACCAGACCCAGGCCGACCGAGAGTGCACTGACGCGGTAGCTCGTCAGGCGCGGGAACGGCCGACGGCCATTCCCGCGCCCCTCAGGGTGTCGACTCGCGGCGTGCGTCCCGTTGGCACGCTCAAGTCCAAGGTCGGTGGCGGTACGCTGAGCCAGCGCTCGTTCCTCCAAGTGACTCCAGAAGCGCTGTCTCGATCGGGTGAGCCGCGCCGCCCAGAGGCGGGCAGCCACCGAAACGGACCCTCCCGGGATCGGTTATGGGCCGAGCGCCTCGATGGCGGCATCGACGAACTCAGTCGTGGCGTACTGGTCGAATGGCAGGACGTCAGTGGCCTTGAGGCTTCCGGCGTCCACATAGAACTGGATGAGCTTGTCCATGCGCTCTTTGCTCAAGCCGCCGTCCCTGGTGAACGCCTTGTAGTCGACGTACGCCTGGGCGGTCTTCTTGTGCAGTTCCGAATCCTCACCCGGGAAGTACTTGTCGGCGATCGATGCGAGGTAGGCGGCGTCCTCGACGGCCTGGCGATGGTACTTCGCGAGGTAGGTCGCGAGGATCTTCCAAGTCTCCGGGTCGGCGGCCATCGAGTCAGTATTCGCGACGGTGTGCTGCGTGACGATCAGGCCAGGCAGGTCGTCGGCATAGCGAAGGATGGGCTTGAAACCGCCGGGGCGCTCCGCCTCGAGGACAAACAGGCCGGCGATGTCGATCGGCGAGCAGTCGATCTGGCCCTGGAGGAGCGCGATGACGCGGTTTTCCGAGCCCGGGATCGTGATGAGCTCAGGCTCGACGGAGTACTTGGCGATCGTATTGCCGAGCAGAGCCGCGGTGAGGTCGTTCGGCGAATGCCGGCCGACCTTCTTGCCCGTCAGTTCGGACGGCGAGGTGATATCGCTTCGACAGGCGAGTGACCACTCGTCCTCCTTGGAGTTGAACCAGAGCTTGATGTTGCCCTCACGGGCGGCGGCCATGATCCCGGACGGGAACACGACCGCGATGTCCACCTGCCGTGCCACGAGGGCGCGGATCGTATCGTCGCCCGACTGGAACGAGATGAACTCGACATCGATGTTCTGTTCCGCGCGAAGCGCGTCGAACGCCGCCAGGGTCGGCGCGTCTGGGAATGACCGTGGCGATGAGGTCCCGAACTTGAGCGTGACGGCCGGTCGCGGCGTCGCCGAGGCCGGTGCTTCCGAGGCCGACGAAGCCGCGGGCGCGGCGGCGGTCGGGCTCGCACTTGGTGCCGCGGGACTCGTACAGGCCGCCAGCACGACAGTGGCTCCCACCAGTCCGGCCAGCAAGTGAGCAGGTCGCATTACCCCTCCTCCAGAGTGTTCCAAAGTGGCTCCTCTGCACACACGTTATGGCGGTTGGGATACAATGTCAACGTCAAAGTTTCCGAAAGAACGCCCTCCGGCGGCACGCAGCCGAGGCCACGCGTGACACGCGTTCGTCCGGCAGGGATCGAGGAGCCCGATGACCTACTGGATCGGTCGAGTGGACCCGAGTATGTGGTGGCAAGGGGCGTGGTGGCAGGAACTTCTTCCAGCTGACGTCCGGCTCGCGATCCTCTCGCTAGGCGTGCGTCGCCTGGTCGACGAGGAACTCGAGATCGCGCACCGGTTGATCCTCGAGAAGGTGGAGCTGCTCGACCGCGAAGGCGTTGACGTGATCAATGTCGGCGGCAGCCCCGTCGTCGGCGTCCACGGCCGAGCGGGTCACGACCGGCTCCTGGCGGACATCGGACAGGCCACGCAGCGTCCGTTCGTCACGGCCCTGCAGGCCGAGATCGAGGCCATCCGGGCGCTCGGATCCCGGGTCGCCGTGGCGTCGCCATACCCGCGACTCCAGACGGAGCGACGAGTCCAGGCGCTCCGGGACTACGGTGTGGAGGTCATCGGCCACGAGTCGTTGGACATCGAGCGCAATCGCACGATCACCGAACTCGAGTTCGCCGACGTCCGGACGTTCGCGATCGAGGTCGCGCGCACCTTTCCACAGGCCGACGTCCTCTACCTCCCGTGCGGGGCGCTGCCGGTCACCCGGGTCATCGCGGAGGTCGAACGGGAGACCGGCATGGCCGTCGTCACCAACGTCCAGGCGCAGGCGGCCGCCACCCTCGGACGGATCGGCTATCCGTCGCCCGTCCAGGGGTTCGGCCGACTGCTCGAACAGCTGGGCGCCCCCACCGGCGTCTAGGTACGATCGTCTCCCGCGGGTCGAGCGCCTCGCGGTCGGGAGGGCGGCGCTATACCGCGGCCGGGCTCGGGCTGGCCACGCGCGGCAGGACGTCACGGGCCAGGATCTCGATCTGCTCGAGCCAGTCCGGGAAGCGCATCCGGAAGTCGAAGATGAGCAGGTCGCAGCCGATCTCCTGGTAGCGCTGGATGCCGCGCACGATGTCGTCCGGCGAGCCAGCGAGGATCGATCCATCCAGCTCCCGGATGTCCGTGAACTCGCCGCCTTCCGGCTTGAGCCAGAACTTCTGGGCGTTCGCGTTCTTGATGAGGCCGGGGACATTCATGCGGGCCGTCGCCGCCTCGAACGAGGTGTCGATGCTCGTGACCGGCACGGCGCCGGCCATGATCATCGGCTTGCCCTGCTCGGCGGTCATCTCGCGGATCTTGGCGACGCGTGCGTCGTAGGTCGGGAAGGTGATCCGGCCGGGCAACCAGCCGTCGCAGAAGTCGACCGCGAGGCGTGCCGATGCCGGCGTTGCGCCGCCCCACCAGATCGGGACCGGGAAGAGCGGCTGCGGCTTGAGATCGACGTCCTCGAAGTCGTACAGCTCGCTGTGCCACGCGAGCGACTCACCGGCCCACAACCGTCGAGCGATGAGGGCCTGCTCCCGCATCATCTCGGGCCGCTTGACCGCCGGCTGGCCGATCACGTCGAACTCGTGCTGGAAGTTGCCGGCGCCGATGCCGAGGTCGAACCGGCGGCGCGTCATCCACGACATCGATGCGACGCTGTAGGCCATGTTGATCGGGTGACGGAACGGGATGATCGTCGCGGCGCCGATGCCGATCCGCTCCGTCAGGCTGGCCAGGTAGGTCAGCGTCACGAACGGCTCGATGAACGTCCGGTCGGTGCCCTCCATCCCGTGGGGATGGAAAACCAAGTGGTCGCGGACCCACAGGGAATCGTAGCCCAGGCGATCGGCCAGGCGGGCGCCTTCGATCAACAGGTCCTGATCCGCCTCGATCCCGAAGTGCGGGACGAGGAGTCCGAAACGCGTGGCCATCCAGTCGATCTCCTTACACTCGCGCCGACGGCGTCGTCGACTTGACAGTGGGGCGGGCCTGGCGACCCCGGCCCGGGCGGCCGAGGACATGCCCATCCGCGTACACGACCTCGCCGCGCGAGATCGTGGTGGTCACGGCACCGCGGACACGACGCCCGGCATACGGCGTCCAGCCGATCTTGCTCAGGACGAGGTCATCGGTGATCTCGAACTCCCGATCGAGGTCGACGATCGCGATGTCGGCATCGAACCCGACGTCCAGGCGGCCCTTGTCGCCGAGGCCGAAGATCCTTGCCGGCGCAGCGGCCGTGGCCTCCGCGATCCGTTCGAGGCTGATGTGGCCGCCCGCGTGCGCATCGAGCAACAGCGACAGGTAGAACTGCGTGGACGGTGTCCCCGTGTGGGCCTTCCAGCCGTCGGTCCAGCCCGGTTCCTTCTCTTCGCGGGTGTGCGGCGCGTGATCGGTCGAGACGAGGTCGATCGTGCCGTCGCGGAGCGCTTGCCAGAGCGGTTCCGTGTTCGTCTCCGGAACGTAGTACGACAAGGCGTACGAGCCCCAGCGCTCGATGTTCGCCCAGTCGTTGCCGAGGAACACGGCCCACGGATTCAGCTCGGCCGAGACTGCCTGGCCCGCGGACTTGGCGCCTCGCAACTGGTCGATGACGCCACGTGTCTGGATGTGGAGTAGATGGAGCGGCGTCGCGGTCGCCTTCTGGAGGCGGAGGAGCAGCGCCGCGGCGGTGTCCCAGATGATCCCGTCGTGGGCGGCATAGGCGCGCGCGTACGCGCGAAAGTCACGTTCGCCGCGCTGCCAGAAGCCATCCTCGATCGCGGCCATGAGGGCCTGGTCGTGGGGATGGACCATCAGCGGCAGGCCCGTCTCGCCGACCTTCTCGAAGATGCGCAGGAGCTCCCCATGGTCATGGACGCCGATTCCCGGCATATGCGGGTAATCGCGACCCGTGTCGACGACCATGAACACCTTGAACGCCGCGATGCCCATCGTCGCGAGCGCCGGGATCTCGTCGAGCACGGTCCCGGCGGCATTGATGTTCCAGTCGACGATCGCCTTCTCTCGGTACAGGTCCATCATCCCGGCGAGGCGATCGACCGTGTTGGGCGGCGGCTGGACGTTGGGCATGGCGAAGGACGTGGTGACGCCGCCGGCCGCGCACGCGGCGGTCGCGGTGACGATGTCCTCCTTGTGGGTGAAGCCGGGCTCGCGATGGTGGCTATGGACGTCGACGAGACCGGGAAGCAGGTGCTGGCCGGCCGCGTCGATCGTCGTCGTGGCCGCGATCAGGGTGCCCGGCGCCACGATCGCCGCGATCCGTCCGTCGCGGACGGCGAGGTCGGCCTGGGTCTGACCGGCTGGACCGACGACCGTCCCGCCGGTGATCGCGAGGTCGTAGATCACCGACCCGTCGGCTGCAGCGCTCACGGATTCGTCAGGTAGGTCACGTCCGACACCGGCCCGGTCTCGTGGACGTGAACGTCGCCGGCCGTGAGATACCGGCTGAACCATTCGGCGATGAGCGGCGCGACGATGTCACGGTATTGCGCATACGCCCCGTAGTGCGTGGTGCCGGTCTGGACCACCAGCCGCTTGGGACCGCCCGCCTTCTTGTAGAGCGCGACGCTGTGATCCTCTGGGGTCGTGGCATCGTGCTCGACGCAGATGAACATCGCCGCGCGTGGCGAGATCCGGTCGACGACATCGATGGGTCGGTACGCGAAGATCGCTTCGGCGCTGGCCAGGTAGACCTGCTTCGGCACGCGATCGTCTACGTCGGCCTTGATCGTCGTGGTTCGACGTTCCGGCGTCGGGACCATGATCCCGTCGCGGGGTGCCACCATCTCACCGCCACCCGTCGAGGCCCGCTCCAGCCCGTCGAGGCGGAGCCGTTCGAGGAATTCGAGCCACTCGTGTTCCCGCCGCATCCGATGGAGCCAGTCACGCCCATCCGCGATCGGGACCTGGCTGACGATCGCCTGGAAGCGGTCGTCCAGCCCGGCGGCCATGATCGCGTTGCCGCCGCCGGTCCCGCCGGAGCCGAAAGCCCCCAGGCGGCGCGGGTCGATCTCCGAGCGAGTCTGGAGATAGGTCGCGGCACTCCGGTAATCCTCGACCTGCCCGCGCGGATCGAGGTACGTCGCGTCACCCTCTGAGTCGCCGAAGCCCCGGTAGTCGAAGACGAGGACGGCGATCCCGGCCGCAAGCAACGCGTCGTGGTAGGGCTGATAGAGCTTCGCGTCCCGGAGCCCCAGCCAGCCCGGCCCCTGGATCACGGCCGGAAGCGCCTGCTTCGTTGCCCCGTCCGGGAGCATCAGGGTCCCCGCGAGCGAGACGCCATGACTGTAGAAACGCACCAGCTCGGTGGTCATCGACCTCTCTCATGGTGGGTGTCGAACCCGTCCGGCTGGGGGACCGTAGCGAACACCAGCTACACGATAATGTAGCCAAATCGGTATCCTTTGTCTACAGGCACCGATCGCGCTCGTCCGCCGCGTCCGCGGATGTCGATACCCAGCGGGCCAGGGCGGCCCGGGCGAACGGCCGGATCGCCGGTATGTGGTGCAGCGCGAATACCGATGGTTCCGCGCGCTCGCTCCCCGCGGTCGGCTCCCGAACGGTCTGGGCCCGCTCCGACCTAGCGGTTCTGTCGACGGTCGGCGCGATCGCGCGCCTCGGCTTCCTTGATGTAGCGGCGGATGAGGAGGGCGACCCGCCGGTAGTGGCCGCCGAGTTGGGCCACGGCGCGATCGGCGTCGCCGGTCCGGACCGCCTCGAAGAACTGCTCGTGGATCGACTCCGAGTGCTGGATCGTCGCCCAGCGCAGGACACGGGCGACCTCCTGGCGCAGCCGCATGACCAGCGATACGAGGCGCGGCCGCCCGGTCACGGAATAGAGCCGGTAGTAGAAACGCTCACGTGCGGCGAGCTGGTCGTCCGGCGAGTGCGCCTCCTGCATCTCCTTGAACAGGCCCTCGAGGTCCTCGAGATCCTCGTCGGTGAGGAGGGGCAGGGCCACCCGGACGGCGTGGCCCTCGAGCAGGATGCGCAGCTCATACACCTCGTCCACATCGTCGGCATCGAGGGCGGTGACCGTGAATCCGCGATTGGGTTCCGACGAGACGAGGCCTTCGTATTCGAGCGCCCGCAGCGCCTCGCGAACGGGGATGCGGCTTGTGCCGAATGTCTCGGCGAGCTCCTCCTGGCGAAGGCGGGCACCGGGGGCGAGCACGCCGGCCAGGATCGCCTTGCGGACGGACTCGAGCACGAGCTCCTGGGCGGTGACGTTTCGTTCGCGCGCATCGTCGATGATCGCGACCAGCTTTTCCTGCTGCTGTGCGCGAGACCCGTTGTCGCTGACCGTCTCTCTCACCCCACCATCTCCACTCCTACGTCGATGTCCATCGCGCGCCACCGTGCGGCCGACCATCGTCGCACGACAGCGGGGCAACTCACCACACGTCGCCGTTGATTTCACCCGCACGTGGCTCGCTCCGGATTCTGGGCAGGTTCGGACAGGAGGTCGTTTCGATCACCTCCTTTGAAGGAGGACAAGGGCGCCTGCGACCACGAGCACGGCGATTCCAGCGACAAAGATCCAGTTCCCCCACCAAAGATCGCGGTTGATCCGGCCAAGCACGATGAGGATCGCGGAGACCACCGCGAGCAGGGACGCGAGTGGACGAGACCTCAACCGAGACATCACCTGGTTCCTCCGATCTCTGCGGCTGAGGCCCCTCGCTCGCCGACCGATCACACTCCCAAGGGTCGTGAGGCTATTGTCCGCCCCCTCGATCGGAATGCGAACATTCATGGCATTCGCGTGCTCAAGTCCTGTCGGGCGCGCCATCGCACTGCGCGGATCTGAGCGATTGCGCCGCATCGCGTAGCGTTACCGGATGAGCGTCGAGACCGAGGATCTCAACCGGCGCCTGCTGCGCGCCCGCGATGCGATGGACCGCTCGTACGCCAAGCCGCTGGACGTCCGCACGGTCGCCTCGGTCGCCCACATCTCGCCGGCGCACTTCAGCCGGAGCTTCCGGGCGGTGTTCGGCGAGACACCGCACCGCTACCTGCAGCGCCGGCGGGTGGAGCGCGCCATGTTCCTGCTGCGCGAGAGTGATCGGAGCGTCACGGACATCTGCTTCGACGTCGCCTTCACGAGCCTGGGAACCTTCAGCCGGACCTTCCGCGAGATCGTGGGCGAGACGCCGTCCGGTTATCGCCGCGGCCATGGGCCAATCCTCGCGCCCCACTGTGTTCAGCTCGCGGCGATGCGGCCGCGGGTGGCGGTTGGGGAAGCCATGCAATCGAGCAGTTTTGGAGAAGCGGTCGCGGGCGATCCCGCCCTAGGGTGGGTGACGTCCACGCGTCGCCACCAGGGAGAACGCACGAGATGATCACCAGGCTCAACGTGGCCTCGATCTACGTCCTCGACAAGGACGAGGCGCTCGACTTCTACGTCAACAAGCTCGGGCTCGAAAAGGGCAACGACGTCCGCCAGGGCGACTACCGCTGGCTCACGATCCGGGTGCCGGGCGAGCCAGGCACCGAGGTCTCGCTGGAGCAGCCGGGCCCGCCGCTGCATGACGAAGCCACCGCGGAGCAGCTTCGCGAGCTCATCACGAAGGGGGCGCTGGGCGGCCTGGTGTTCATGACCGACGATGCTCACGGTCTCTACGAGGCGCTCAAGGCGCGCGGCGTCACCGACTTCACGCAGGAACCCACCGAGCACTTCTACGGCACGGACATGGGCCTTCGCGATCCGTTCGGCAACCCGATCCGGATCCTGCAGCAGGGGAAGGCGGCCCAGAAGGCCACGGTCTGAAACCGACGCCAAACGAAGGAGAGAAGCCGAGATGCCCAAGAAGCAGGCAACGAAGTCCAGGTACCAGACGCGCGACGCCGACAGAGTCTGGAGCGAGGAAGAGCGCGCCGCGATGCAGGCGAGCGCCCAGGAACGGAAGGCCGCTTCGAAGCGCAGCCCCGCCGAGGAACGGACCGCGGGCCTGCAGGCCCTCAAGGACGGCATCGCCAAGATGCCGGAGGACGACCGGGCGATGGCGGAGCGGATCCACGCCATCGTCACGGCCGCCGCGCCTTCCCTCTCCCCGAAGACGTACTACGGCATGCCCGCGTACGCGAGGGAGGGCAAGGATGGCAAGGTGATCGCCTTCTTCAAGCCCAAGTCGAAGTTCAAGGTCCGCTATTCGACCTTCGGCTTCCAGGCCGACGCGAGCCTCGACGACGGCGACATGTGGCCGACCGAGTTCGCCGTGATCAAGCTCACCCCAAGCGTGGAGGCGCGCATTGCCGACCTCGTCAAGAAGGCCGCGGGCTGAGGCCTGACCGGCGACTGGGGCGTCATCTCGGTCCGGGGCGCCCGCGGGAGCCGGCCGGACGCGGGCGATAGGAAAGCATCTGGCGCGGAATGCGGACGGCGTCTACCCTGACGCGGCAGCCCTTTGGGCCGGCCCTGATCCAGGGTGGCCGGCCGGGACGGCACGGCCCGAACAGGTGATGGCGATGTCATTCTTCGACGTGTTGTGGCTGTTCTTCATCTTCTCCACGCTTCAGCCGATCCTGCGTCAGCGCTGGCTCGAAGCCCAGCGCGTGCGCGCGTTCCGGCAGCTCGAGCAGCGCAGGCAGAGCCGGGTGATCGGCCTCATCCATCGCCAGGAGACGATGAGCTTCCTGGGCTTTCCGATCGCCCGCTACATCGACATCGAGGATTCGGAGCGGCTGTTGCGAGCGATCGCGATGACGAGCCCGACCGTCCCGATCGACCTGATCCTGCACACGCCCGGCGGGCTCGTGCTGGCCGCCGAGCAGATCGCCTTCGCGCTCAAGCGGCACCCGGCGAAGGTGACCGTGTTCGTGCCCCATTACGCGATGAGCGGCGGAACCCTGATCGCCCTGGCCACCGACGAGATCGTGATGGGGGAGAATGCCGTCCTTGGCCCGGTGGACCCCCAGCTCGGCCAGTCCCCGGCGGCCTCGATTGTCAAGGTCCTCGAGCGCAAGCCGATCAAGGAGATCGACGACCAGACGATCATCCAGGCCGATCTTGCCGAGAAGGCGCTGCGCCAGGTCGAAGGCACCGTCCGCGATCTCCTCAGCGAACGGCTGCCGGAGGACCAGGCGGCGACGCTCGCCCACACCCTCGCCGGCGGCACGTGGACCCACGACTACCCGATCAGAGTGAGCGAAGCGCGTGAGCTGGGACTGACGGTCTCGACCGACCTGCCTGACGAGGTCTTCGAATTGATGGGGCTCTATCCCCAGACCACCCAGCGACGGCCATCGGTCGAGTACATCCCGCTGCCCTACGGGCGACCGGAGCGTGAGAGCGGACGACCGGCGCCGAGGGACTCGAAGTAAGCGCTCGGCCGACCGCCTCCACCCGGCCTGACTGACCGAGCCCCCGCGCCGCGAGGGCAGCTTTCCGGTCCAGTACCTGGGCGCCAACGTGCCCCTGGCGTGGGCCGCCGGGTCGATCTTCGGATCAGCCCCAGCCGGTCCGACCGCGCATCGGCCCCTCGCCGATGGTCACGTCGACCGCCTCGAGGAGCGCCGCCGCCCCCTGGAGACGGTCCTCGATCGCGCTCCGAAATCCTTCGCTCGCTGCCTCGAACTGGTCGAGCCGGACCTCCATCCGACGTCCATTGAACCGAACGCCCCAGGCCGCGACGGCCCGACCCGCGCGGAGCACCAGGCCCCGGCCGTCGCCGCCGGTGTAGGCCCGCTGCAGGTGCTCCGGTTGGACGAAACGGGCCCGCCCGTCGGGTGCGTAGCCCATCGTGTAGCTGTCCCACAGCGGCAGCAGGTCGACGGCATCGGGGTCGAGGGGCTCGCAGGTCTCGAAGGCGTCGCGGTCGCCGCTCGAGAGGAGCAATCCATCTTCGAGCTCGATGGTGGCCTGCGCCTCGATGGCCGCCCGTGCCCGGCTTGGCGTCGCGCCCGCCCACCAGCGGAAATCGGCGACGCGCGCGGGCCCGAACGCGCGCAGGTACTCGCCGGCCAGCCAGACCAGCGCACGATCGGGGTCGACCGGCTCGAGCGGCGCGCCGAGCCAGGCGTCGGTGGCCACGTAGGTGTAAGCGTTCGACCGGAGACCGGCCGGGGCGAC
>JAXDKT010000082.1:0-7476 GCA_034666965.1 Chloroflexota bacterium
CTGCATCCGGTTGTCGGAGTCGTCGACCTCGATCCGCAGCCCGCGCTCGCGCAGGACGGCGGCCAGCTCCTGGGCCGCCGTCAGATGCCGGTCGGCGATCGGGATGACGACCGCCTGGACGGGCGCCAGCCACAGCGGGAACGCTCCCGCAACGTGCTCGACCAGGATCCCGATGAAGCGCTCCAACGAGCCGTAGATCGCACGATGGATCGCGATCGGACGCTGGGCCTGGCCGTGCTCGTCGATGTAGGACAGGTCGAACCGCTCGGGGAGCATCACCAGGTCGACCTGGATGGTCGCCATCTGCCACTCCCGGCCGAGGGCGTCATCGATGTAGATGTCGATCTTGGGGGCGTAGAACGTGCCGTCCTTGGGCTTGATCACGAACTTGGCCCCGGACCGCATCAGCGCCGCGTGGATCAGCTCCTCCGCGCGTTCCCAGAGAGCCGGGTCGCCAAGGGCCTTGTCGGGCTTGGTGGCGAACGCGTAGCGCGGCACGAGCCCGACCCAGGAGTACGCCTCCCGGACCTCCTCGAGGAGCGCCTCGAGCTCGGCCGTGAGCTGGTCGGGACGGACGTACAGGTGGGCATCGTCCTGGGTGAACTGGCGGACACGGGTCAGCCCGGAGAGCGTGCCCGATCGCTCGTTGCGATGAAGCCGCCCGAATTCGCTGAACCGGAGCGGGAGGTCGCGGTAGGAGCGCAGCTTCGAGCGATAGACGATCGTCGACTCGGGACAGTTCATCGGCTTGAGGCTGTAGGTCTGGCCCTCGGACTCGATCAGGAACATGTTGTCGCGATAGAGGTCCCAATGGCCGGATTGCTCCCACAGCCGCTGGCTGACGACGATCGGCGTCGAGATCTCCTGATAGCCGCGACGCTCCTGGAGCTCGCGCATCGCCCCCTCAAGGGTCCGCCAGATGCGTTGGCCCTTGGGGTGCCAGAACGCCGAGCCCGGGCTCTCGGTGTGGAAGCTGTACAGGTCGAGCTCGCGACCCAGCCTGCGGTGGTCGCGCTTCTTGGCCTCGGCCCGGCGCCAGAGGTACTGGTCGAGCTCTTCCTGCGTCGTCCAGACCGTGCCATAGATGCGCTGGAGCATCGGCCGCTTCTCGTCGCCACGCCAGTAGGCTCCGGCCACGCTGAGCAGCTTGAACGGTCCGATCCGCCCGGTGCGATCGACGTGGGGCCCCTTGCACAGGTCGACGAAGGGGCCATGCTCGTAGGTCGAGACCGGTGCCGGCGGTTCCCCGGTTGTGCTGGCCTTGGCCGCCAGATCGTCGAGGATCTCGACCTTGTAGGGCTGGGCACGATCGACGAAGAATGCCCGTCCCTCGGCGGCGGGCAGCTCGTGTCGGACGAAGGGGTGATCGGCCTTGACGCTGTCGCCCATCCGCTGCTCGATCGCGGCGAGGTCGTCCGGCGTGAGCGGCCGGGGCAGCTCGAAGTCGTAGTAGAAGCCGTCGTCGATCGCCGGCCCGATCCCGAGCCGGGCATCGGGGAACAGGGCGGTGACCGCCTCGGCCATCACGTGGGCCGTCGAGTGGCGCATCGCATCCAGGTCGCTGTGAGCGCCGGCGTCGAGCAACTCGTCGGCCGAGCCGCGTTCCGGCGCGACGAAATCTTCAGCGTCGTCGTCGGTCGGTCTGTCGTTCGTCTCGTCGGTCATCATCGGCCTCTGTGAGAATCGCAAAGCCCCTCGTCCGGTCGACGGGACGAGAGGCCAGCAATGGTGGGCGACACTGGGCTCGAACCAGTGACCTCTTGCATGTCAAGCAAGTGCTCTAACCAACTGAGCTAGCCGCCCGTGCGGCGCGGTTCCGTCGCGCCGCAGGCGCATGATACCGCAGGGTCCTCGCGATCCGCCCATGATCGGATCGGCGTCCGGTGCCTCGCCCGGGCGAAAACCGATGAACACGCTGGGGACGTAGTCGGGACTGTCGGGGGAGCCGCTTCCGGTCCCCGACCGAGTCCATCGCTAGTGAGGCACGCCACCATGCGCTCGAGAACTCTGACCGCAGCAGTGCTCCTGTTCGCGGCCATCGCCCTCGCCGGATGCTCCAGCCCCGGCGCGAGCACGGCTCCGACGACCGCGCCGACCCAGGCGCCAGCGTCACAGCCGCCCGCGTCGCAGCCGCCTGCGTCGCAGCCGCCCGCATCTTCAGCCGCCGGCGGTGCCACGGTCGAGGCCAAGGCGGTCGAGAAGGCCGGGGGGACCGTGCTGGTGGCCGGGTCCAACGGGATGACCGTGTACTCCTTTGCCAAGGACGTCAAGGACAGCGGCACGAGCGCCTGCACCGACACGTGCCTGGGGAAGTGGCCAGCGCTGACCGTCCCGGCCGGCGGCACACCCACCCCGGGCACGGGCGTGACGGGCACGCTCGGGACGATCACCCGGGCCGACAACGGCGCCCTCCAGGTCACCTATAACGGGCTGCCGCTGTACTTCTTCTCCGGCGACGCGGCGCCCGGTGACGCGAACGGCGTCTATCCCAACTGGGCGGCCGTCAAGCCCTGACCGAAGACGCCGTGCGGGGCTCGGCCCCGGCCCGGCGTACGTCCGCAACGAGGCCCTCGGCCCACCCGGCCGGGGGCCTCGCGCATCTCCGGCGGCCGGAGCCCTGGCCCATCGTTCAAGATGGCCCGGTGGACGACACGCCCGGATACGCGCTGATCGACATCGGCGAAGAGCGTCGCCTCGAGCGCTTCGGACGCTGGACGCTCGACCGGCCCGCGCCCGCCGAGGGTGGCTTCGCCCGGCGCGACCCGGCGGCGTGGGCCGCGGCCGACGCCCGCTTCGAGCTCGACGACCAGGGCACGGGTCGCTGGGTGACGATCGCGCCCGAGGTCGAGACTCCCTGGACCGCGACGGTCGGCGACCTCGCCTTCGAGATCCGGCTGGCCCGGTCCGGCCAGGTCGGTTGCTTCCCCGAGCAGGTCTCGACCTGGGCCTGGCTGACCGAGCGGATCGGTAGCCCGGCAACCGGCCAGCCGATCGAGGTCCTCGACCTGTTCGCCCACACCGGCGGAAGCTCGCTGGCCGCCGCCCGGGCCGGGGCCCGCGTGGTCCACGTCGACGCGGCGCGCCCGGCCCTCGCCTGGGCCCGGCGCAATGCCGCGCTCAACGGGCTGACGGACGCGCCCATCCGCTGGATCGCCGACGACGCGACCGCCTTCACCCGACGCGAGGCCCGCCGTGGTCGGCGCTATGACGGGATCGTGCTCGACCCGCCCAGCTTCGGGCACGGGCCGGGCGGGCGGCCCTGGCAGCTGGCCGCCGACCTGCCCGCGCTGCTCGAGGCCTGTGCCGACATCCTGGCCGATGACGCCGGCTTCATGGTCCTGTCGGCCCATACCCCCGGGTTCGAGGGCAACCGCCTGGCGGGCCTCCTGTCCGATGCCCTGCGCGGCTTCCCCGGTGGGACGATCGAGACCGACCGACTCGAGATCGAGTCGCGCACCGGCCGCCGGCTGGGTCTTGGCGCCATGGCGCGGTGGAGCCGATGAGCGAACCCCGAACGATCGTCGCGAGCCCGACCAATCCGCGGGTCCGGGCGGCCGCCGCCCTGCGCGACCGGCGCGAGCGCGACCGAACCGGGCGGCTGCTCATCGACGGCGCTCGAGAGCTGCTCCGGGCGCTCGACGCCGGCCTCACCGTCGAGACCGTCTTCGTGTGCCCGTCGTTGTGCCGCTCGAGTGCGTGTGCCGAGCTGCTTCGGCGGATCGACCCGGGCGACGCCCGGATCGTCGAGGTCGGCGAGAAGGCCTTTGCCCGGATCGCGTTCGGGGACCGCGCCGAGGGGGTGATCGGGGTTGCCGTCCGGCCCGGCCTCGACCTCGCCGGCGTTGAGCTGCCGAGCGATCCGCTGGTGGTCGTGGTCGAAGGCGTCGAGAAGCCGGGCAACCTGGGCGCGATCGCGCGCACGGCGGACGGCGTCGGGGCCGACGCCCTGATCGCGGTCGACCCGCGGACCGATCTGTTCAACCCCAACGCGATCCGGGCCAGCCTGGGCACGATCTTCAGCCTCCCCGTCGCATCCTCGAGCGCCGACGAGACGCTCGCCTGGCTGCGCGCGTCGGGCGTCGGGATCGTCGTCGCCCGGGTCGACGGCGACGCCACGTACACCGACGCCGACCTCCGTGGCCCCCTGGCGATCGTGCTGGGCTCGGAGGCCGAGGGACTCAGCGACGCCTGGGCCGGACCGGACGTCGTCGCCGTCCGATTACCGATGCTCGGTGCCGCCGACAGCCTCAACGTGTCGGTCGCGGCCGGAATCCTGCTCTACGAGGCGCGTCGCCAGCGGGGCAGGCCGAGCCGATCGTAGGCGGCGAGCCAACGCTCGCCCGCCGACGCGAGCCGGCCGACGCCAGCGGGGCCGGGGCCAGCGGATCAGGCCTCGAAGACGACGGCGCCATCCAGCACGACCATCCGGGGCCGGGTGCCCGCCAATGACCCATCCGGCTCGATGGGCTCGGCCAGGCTGGCGGCCGGGATGACCACGAGATCGGCTCGTTGACCGGCGACCAGGCGACCGCGATCCCCCTCCCCCGCCACGAGCGCGGCGTCGAGGCAGGCCGCTCGGAGCGCGCGGGCGAGGGTCAGGCCTTCACTCGGCCCGAATGGCGCTGTGCCGGCCGGCCACGAGGGATCGGAGCGGGTGACGGCGATGGCGATCCCCGGCCAGGGGTCGATGGGCTCGACCGGCGCATCGGTCCCAAACGGCAGCAGGGCGCCGGATTCGCTCAGCGAGCGCCACGGATAGCCCAACCGCTCGGCACGCTCGCCCCACAGGTGACGGGCCTGGGCGGCGTCGCTCCGCAAGTGCACCGGCTGGACCGAGGCCGCGATCCCAAGCCGTGCGAACCGCGGCAGGTCGACCGGATCGGTCAGCTGGACGTGCTCCACCCGGGTCCGCAGCGGACCGTCGCCGGCGTGCGGTTCCAGGGCGTCGAGGGCGGCCCGCAACGCGGCATCGCCAATGGCGTGGATCTGGGTCACGATCCTGGCGCTCGCGGCCCGGCCGGTGAGCTCGGCCAGCACAGCCGGCTCGGTGACGAAGATCCCGCGCTCGCGGCCGGCTCCGAGCGGACGCTCCGGTTCGAAGGTGAACGGCTCGAGCAGCGCCGCGGTACGCGACCCCAACGATCCGTCGGCGAACAGCTTTTGCCAGCCGACCCACGCTCGACCGTCGGGGTTCGTTCCGAGCCGGCTGCCGCTGTGGAGCCCGCGCTCCACCGCCACGGCGACCGCCTCGGCCCGGAGCGAGGCGTGGACCCGGACGGGCAGCTCGCCGGAATCGCCCAGGCGGGCATAGGCCGCGAAGGCACCGGTCAGGGCGGGGTCCGGGACCAGGTCGCCGGGGTCGTGGACCGCGACCACACCCAGGCGCACGAGCTCCCGGGCGAGGTCGGGTATCGCGGCCACCAGCTCGTCGGCTGTGGGCGCCGGGACGTGCGTCGCGACCAGCCGGGTCGCCGCCTCGTGCAGGACACCGGTCGGAGATCCGGCGGAATCGCGTCGGATCTCGCCGCCGTCCGGGTCGGTCGTGCCCGCGCCGATGCCGGCCAGACGGAGGCTCGTCTGGCTCACCCACAGCGAGTGATGGTCGTGGGCCCACAACGCCACCGCCCGTCCCGGTGCGACGCGTTCCAGGTCGGCGGCGGTCGGCCAGCCGCCCCATCGATCCGACTCCCAGCCATGCCCCAGCAACCAAGCGTCTGCCTGCGCCAGGCGGGCGTGCGCCACGGCGATCCGACGCAGACCCTCGTCGAGGCTGGCGGCGCTGGCGAGGTCGACCTGCCGAGCCGAGACCGCGGCCTGGGCCAGGTGCAAGTGGGCGTCGGTGAGACCGGGGATGACGACCTCTGACCGGTCGAGCGCCAGCCGACGCGTGCCCGGACCGGCGAGGGCCGCGATCTCCGGGACGGACCCGGCGGCCAGGACCCGGCCGCCCGCGATCGCCAGCGCATCGACCCACCCGAACCCCACGTCACCCGCCAGCGTGGCGACGCGGCCCTCGACGATGAGCTCCGCCGCAGTCATCGGGTGTCGGGGCCGGTCAGGAAGCGCGCCAGGTCCTCACCCTGGAGCCCAGCACCCAGACCGACCGCCAGGGCGATGCGCGCCTTCGGGGCGGTCAGCGTCCCGGCCAGCAGCGCCCCGGCCCGGACCCAGGTCGCGCCACCGCCCGGGAAGGCGTAGCCGGTTCCGGCCGCGCCCGACGGCGCTCGGGTGGACAGGACCACGGGGATCCCAGCGGCCATCGCCCGGGCCCCGGCCGCCAGCAGCTCGGGTGAGGTGTTCCCGGCTCCGGTCGCCGCGACGACGATCCCGGCCGGCCGCAGGGCCACCGCCGCGTCCAGGATCGCCGCATCCATGGCCACGGTGGCGGTGACGATCGGGATCGGACCGCGCAGCTCCTCAACCGCGAGGACCGGTCGGCGCGGGGCTCGCGGTCGCTCGACGGCCACCCGCCCCTCGGTCACGCGTCCGACCCGGCCGAGATTGAGGCTGCGGAACGAGTCCAGCGCGCTGGCGTGGGTCTTGGTGACGTCGTCGGCGGGCTCGATCGTGCCTGCCAGGCAGACCACCACCCCCGCACCACGAAGCTCGGCCGATGCCGCAGCGGCGACGGCGTCGCGCAGGTTGGCCGGGCCGTCGTAGTCGGGCTGGCTGGCGTTGCGCATCGCACCGGTCACCACGACCGGCTTGGGGGTGTCGACCACCAGATCGAGCAGGAAGCTCGACTCCTCGATGGTGTCGGTGCCCTGGACGATGACGACGCCATCGACGCTCGGGTCGGCCGTCAGCTCGCGCACGTCCGTCGCGACGTCCAGCAGCTCGGCGAAGGTCCAGTGGCTGGCGGGCTTGCGGCCGCGGTCGACGGCCACCACCTCGGCGATCCGGTCAAGGCCCGGCGTCCGGGCCAGGATGCCCGCCCCGTCGAGGGCGGGGACAGCGCCGCCGGCCGCCGGGTCCACGACCATGCTGATCGTTCCGCCGGTGAACACGACCCCGATCCGCTTCAGCGCTCCCATTCCGCGCGGCCACCTCCGACGTGGGCCATCTTGGCGTACCCGACGGGCCCCCGCCGCGTTGCCAGGCGCCACAGGGCGGCCGGGATCGCCCCCAGCCAGATGGCGCTGAAGAGCGCCACCCGAATGGAGCGGGCGACCCGCTCGGCGGGCGGCAGGGGCGCGCCGCTCGGCGTCGTCTCCCATCGAAGGCCGTCCCATGCCAGCGCCCCGCCGGCGGCCAGGTACGCCCCGCCGAGCGCCAGCGCCGGACCGACTGGGCGTCCGACGAGCACGCCACCGATCGATCCGAGGATGACCGCCGGCACGGCAAGCTGCCCGGCGTACAGGGCGAAGTCGAGCCGGGCGGACGGCTCGAGCGCCGGGCTGGTCAGGACCGCGGGACCGTGCTCGAGCACGCGCCGAACACCGCCTTCGGCCCAGCGCAGGCGTTGCCGCCACAGGC
>JAXDKT010000083.1:0-44589 GCA_034666965.1 Chloroflexota bacterium
GCTCCGGCTCATGGGCGGCCGGCGCTAGCGGGTCAAGCTCGGCGCGGGCCGGCGTCGCCATGGCCGAGCCGCGGCTGACCGTCGCCCTGACCTTCGATCACGACGCGATCTCATCCGAGGTCGATCGGGGCGACGGGCCGACCCTGCGTTCGCGCGGTGAGTTCGGGCCGCGGGTCGGCGCGCCGCGGGTCCTCGATCTGCTCGAGCGTGAGGCAATCCCGAGCACCTGGTTCGTGCCCGGGCACACCCTCGTCACGTTCCCCGACAGCATCGAGGCGATCGTGACGGGCGGCCACGAGATTGGCTGTCATGGCTGGGCCCACGAGGACCTGGCCAGCGTCGAGCCCGAGCGCGAGCGGGACATCATGGAGCGCAGCGTGGATGCCATCGGGCGGATGTCGGGGGCGACGCCGCGCGGCTTCCGGGCGCCCTACTGGTCGCTTTCGGAGGGCACCCTCGATCTCGCCGCGAGGCTGGGCCTGAGCTACGACTCGAGCCTGATGGCCGACGACTACCGGCTGTATCGGGTGCGGACCGGGGACGTCCACGACGCGCTGCTCGGATCCCGCTTCGGGCCACCGGGTCCGCTCGTCGAGGCTCCCATCAGCTGGGCCCTCGACGACTGGCCCCACTTCGAGCCGGGTGCCAAGGGCGTCGGGCCGATGAGCGCGCCGTCCAAGGTCGAGGAGATCTGGACGGCCGAGCTCGACTATGCCTGGGAGCGCGAGCCGGGCGGCCTGCTCACGATCACGATGCATCCCGAGGCGATCGGGCGGGGACACCGCCTGCTGATGCTCGAGCGGTTCATCGCCCATGCCCGAACGCTCGACGGGGTCGTCTTCGATCGACTCGACCGGGTAGTCGAGCGCTGGATCGCGGCGAACCCGGCGCCCGCCTGATCCTCCCGACCCCAGCCGGGTCAGCGGGCCGGTGCCCGCCCGGCCGGCAGCGCCTTCGCGGTACGGCTGCGGGTGGCACGCGACCCGGTCCTGCGGCCCAGCGGACGGCCGGCGCGCAGCAGGTGGGCCACCCCGCTGGCGGGTAGCGGCTTGGCGTAGTAGTAGCCCTGGCCCCGGTCGCAGCCAAGCTCGCGCAGACGGGCCAGCTGTTCGGCCGTCTCGATCCCCTCGGCCACGACGTCGATGCCCAGGCCATGGGCCAGCGAGATCACGGCATGGACGATGGCCACGTTGGCGTCGTCGCCGGTCAGCTCGCCCACGAATGAGCGGTCGATCTTGATCGTATCCAGGGGCAGGTGCTTGAGGTAGGACAGCGAGGAGTAGCCCGTACCGAAGTCGTCGAGCACGAGCTTCACCCCGATGTCGCGCAGGGCCTGCAGCGCCCGAACGCCGGCGTCCGACTCGTCCATCAGGACTGACTCGGTGATCTCCAGCTCCAGGCAGGCCGGCTGCAGGCCGGTCTCGGTCAGGATCGCGGACACCTGGTCGACGAGCTCCGCCCCGGCGAACTGCTGGGCCGACAGGTTGACGCTGATCAGGATCGGCGGCTCCGCGGGGAACGCGACCTGCCACGCCTGGGCCTGACGGCAGGCCGTCTCCAGAACCCAGCGCCCGATGGGCAGGATCAAGCCCGTCTCCTCGGCCAGGGGGATGAACGACAGGGGCGCGACGAGGCCGCGCGTCGGATGCTGCCAGCGGACGAGGGCTTCCAGACCGACGATCCGGCCGCTGCCCAGGTCGACCAGGGGCTGATAGTGGAGGCGGAGCTGATCGCGCTCGACCGCGCGGCGCAGATCGTTCTCGAGGTCGAGGCGCTCAGCCACGGCGGCGTTCATGCCCGGTTCGAAGAGGGTGTGCCGGGTGGTCACGTCAGCCTTCGCCCGGTACAGGGCGATCTCGGCGTCGCGCAGCAGCTCACCGGGTTGGGTGGAACCCGACCGACCCAGGGCGATGCCCATGCTCGCCGCGATGAACGTGTCCCGGCCGTCGAGGTCGAATGGCGCGCGCAGCTCGGCCTCGATCCGTTCGGCGACATGGAGCGCGTCGTTGACGTCACCGACCGCATCGAGCAGGACCGCGAACTCGTCCCCTCCGAAGCGAGCAACGGTGTCGCCCGGCCGGAGGCACTCCGACAGGCGCCGTCCGACCAGATCCAGGAGGCGATCGCCGGCGGCGTGCCCGAGGCTCTCGTTGATGACCTTGAACCGATCGAGATCGAGCAGGATGAACCCGATCGGGCCGTCCTCCTCGGGCCGGATGAACGACAGGGCATGGCTGACCCGGTCGAGCAGGAGGGCCCGGTTGGGGAGTCCGGTCAGGCTGTCGTAGAAGGCGGACCGGCTGAGCTCGGCCTCGAGCCGGCGCTGCTCGCGCAGGTCGCGCACGACGACCACGTCGGCCGGTCGACCGTCCGGGTAGGGGATCTGCCGCCAGGCCACCTCGACCGGGAAGGTGGTTCCGTCGCTGGCCAGCGCCACGACCTCCATGGGTGTCCTGGAATCCGCCTGGTAGCCCCCGCCGCGGAGGGCCGCCGCGGTCTCCGGGGAGGCGAAGTCGAGAACGGGTCGCCCGACACACTCCTCGGCCTCGTAGCCGAACAGCCGGGCGAACGCGGCATTGACCTCCAGGACAATCCCGTGGCGGTGAATCGCCAGCGCCTCCGAGGTTGCGTCCGAGAGACGCCGGTAGCGGTCCTCGGACGCGCGCAGGGCGTCCTCGGCGCGGGTGCGCTCGGCGACCTCGTGCTGGGCGCTCTGGAGCAGCCGGGCGTTGTCGAGGGCCAGCGACGCGAGCTCGCCGAAGCGCTTGAGGACCTCGATCTCGCGGGCTCCGAACGACAGCTCCAGGTCAGCCGTGGCGAGCCCCAGGACGCCCATGACCTGGCCGTCGGACACCAGCGGGATTCCGACCACCGAGCCGATCCCTGGCCCCCGGCTCGGATCGCGGGTCGGCATCGCGTCATAGTCCGGGACCACGATCAGGGCACCGCTCTCCCAGACCCCGCCGCCGACCCCGACTCCCCGATCGAGCTGGGCGCCGAGCTCATCGACGAACATCCCGCAGGCGGCGCGCAGCACCAGCCGATCGCGGTCCTGGTCGACGACGTAGACGTAGCCGTGGGGGGTGCCGACGAGGTCCGCCGCGCGGCGCACGATCGTGGTCAGCAGCTCGGTCGGGTCGTTGCGGTCCATCAGCGCCACGGCCGTCTCGTTGAGCGCGGTCAGATAGGCATCGGCCGTCGCGTCGCCCGGGCGACCGGCGTCCGAATGGGTCGGCTTGACCCGGTACAGATCCACGTCGGCGGCCTTGACCAGGTCATCCTTGACCCGGCCGTCCGCCGGGAACGTGGCGATCCCGACACTGATCGTGACCGCCGGCCCGACGCCATGGGTGTGCTCCAGGGCAGCTTCCGCGACCGCCCGCCGGATCCGTTCGGCGACCACCTGGGCGGGACCTCGCCCGATCCCCGGCAGGAGCACGGCGAACTCGTCGCCGCCATAGCGATAGGCCCGATCGCCATCGCGCAGTGCCTGCCCGATGGCCACCCCGACCGACTTCAGCAGGGCGTCACCGTCGGGATGACCCTGCGAGTCGTTGAAGGCCTTGAACGAGTCGAGATCCATCATCAGCACCGAGAACCCGGTCCCGTCGTCGCCTCGGACCGCGTCGCCAAGCTCGCGCTGGAAGGCGCCGTGGTTGCGCAGGCCAGTCAGCGCATCGAGCTCGGCCCGGACCGCGACCGCGCGATGGGCCTCCGCGTTCTGGAGGGCGATCGAAGCTTGGCCGGCGAACAGCTTGGTCAGCTCGAACTCGTTCTGGTCGAAATGGGACTCCTCGTCACCCATCCGGCCGATGTTCAGCGTGCCGATCACCTCACCGGCGCCCGCCAGCGGCACGACGATCATGGATTCGGGTTCGAACGGCGTGCCCGGGATCTGGACCGAACGCGGATCGAGATGGGCGTCATTGGCCAGGACCGCCTCGTTGCGGCCCACGACCCAGCCGGTGATCCCGATCCCGAGCGGTCCGACGTAATCCATGATCACGTCGGCGAACCGATCGCGGGCCACCACCGCACGGCGAACCGAGGCCTCCCGGTCGACCCGGTAGATCGTCAGCGAGTCGTAGGCCACGACCGACTTGAGCGAGTCGGCGATCATCTCCAGGACCGCCTGCGGATCGAGCGTCGACAGGAGGGTCTCGTTGACCTCCAGCAGGCGACGCTGGCTGGCCAGCTGGCGCTCGAGCTCGCCCTGCTGCCGGCTGACCCGCTCGGCGTTGTCGGCATTCACGAAGGCTTGTGCGGCGTGGCCGGCGAAGATCGACAGGGTCGCCTCGTGATCCTGGGTGAACCGGTTGCGGCCGAGCTTGGCCAGGACGATGACGCCCTCGACCCGGTCGTCGTAGGTCATCGGCACCAGCAGCATCGACTCCGGGCCGTTGGTCGTTCCGACCACGAGGCTGCGCGGGTCGTCTTCGGCGGCACCGATCAGGAGAGCCTGGTTGTTCTCAGCCACCCAGCCGGTCAGCCCCTCGCCGATGCGGCAGCGGAGGACCGACATGTCCGGGGAATCGACGCCCGTGAAGATCCCCTGGAAGGCGATCGGTTCGCACATCCCAGTCGCGTGGTCGACCCGGTAGACCCGGATGTTGTCGTGGTCGATCAGGCTGCGCGCCTCGGTCACGATCGCCTCGGCGATGCCACGAACGTCCTGGATCCGGTTGAGCCGGGCGGTCAGGTCCTGGATGGCGCGCAGCCGGGCCGCAAGGTCGAGGGTCGCCTCGTAGAGTCGGGCGTTCTCGATCGCGGTCGCCATCTGGTCGGCGAAGGCGCTGGCCAGCTCGAGCTCCTCGGCCGGCCATTCGCGACGGGCTTCGTGGTAGAGCACCAGCAGGCCGAGCATCCGCTCGCGGAAGACGATGGGGACGAAGCAGACCGTCTCGATCCCGTCCCGGCGATACACCTCGCGCAGCTCGGGCGCAGTCGAGGTCTCCGCGGCGTTGTGGAGTACCCGCAGCTGTCGGTCCCTGGTGACCTGGACACCGGTGGCCCCGGACTCCATGGTCAGGTTGGACACCGTCTGGCGCAGACCCGGGCTGAGACCGCGATGGGCGGCCAGCCTGAAGGGACGAGGGTCGTCCTCGATCAGCCACAGGCCGGCGCGCTCAACCGAGAAGAAGGCGACGGTATAGTCGATCACGTCGTCGAACAGGGTCGCCAGTTCGATCCGCCCGGAGACGGCCCGGGCGATCCCGCGCAGGGCCTCGTCGCGGGTGACGTCGATCGCGCCGCGGGAGGCCGGAGTAGTGGCGCGAACCTTCCTGCGACGGCCTCGCGCGCCGCGGTCTCGGTCGCGTCGGTAGGTGATGGCCAACGGGTGCGCGAACCTCCGGTCATGGTCAGGCCTGGCCATGCTTGACCATCCGCCAAGCACCGTTCGCCCGAAGTAACCCTGAGGCACCGTATCTCCACCGCAGCCGCCAGACGATGACCCGACAGTCCTAGTTCGACCGGGACGTGCCGGGCTGAGGGGGAAGGCGCCAACCGCGCCGAGCGTGCGGCGCGTCGGGCTCAGCCGGCCCGGATGGAGATGGTGTGGTGCCCGCGGGCACCGTCCGGCGGCGGCGGCGAGACCTGGTCCGTCTGAACCTCACCCCGACCGTCGGTGGCCCGGACTTCGATCGTGTGGTCGCCCGGCGTCGCGTCCCACCCCAGCCGCCATTGGACCCAGGTCGCCTTCGAGATCGGCGCCGACAGCGTCGCCGGCAGCCATGGACCGCCATCGACTCGGACTTCCACTCGGGCGACGCCCCGATCGGGCGCCCAGGCCACCCCCGCGATCGCGACCGGGCCCGTCGCCACCGCGGCGCCATTGCGCGGGACGTCGATCCGCGACTGGGTCAGGATCGGTCCCTCCTTGGCCCAGCCGAGTGGAATCCAGTAGGCGTCAAACGCCTCCAGCGTGGTCAGCTCGATCTCGGCCAGCCACTTCGTGGCCGACACGTAGCCATACAGGCCGGGCACGATCAGCCGGGCCGGAAAGCCGTGCTCCACGGGCAATGGCTCGCCGTTCATGCCGATGGCGATCATCGGGTCCCGACCGGGATCCATCGCCCATTCCGTCGGGAAGCCAACCGTGAAGCCGTCGACCGAGCGGCCCACGATCTGGGTGGCGCCGGTCCGGACTCCGGCCATCGCCAGGACCTCTCGGAGGTGGACGCCCCGCCACAGAGCGTTGCCGACGAGGTCGCCACCGACCTCGTTCGAGACGCAGGCAATGGTCACGTACTGTTCGAAGATCGGCAGCGCCCGCAGCTGGTCGTACGTCAGGCTGATCTCGCGATCGACCATCCCGCTCACCTTGACCGACCAGGTGGCGACGTCGACCCGGGGCACGACCAGCGCGGTGTCGATCCGATAGAAGCGGTTGTTGGGCATCACGATCGGGGTGATCCCGTCGACGGGCAGCGAGGCCGCCTGGCTGAGCGGCGCGGGCGACAGCGATGAGCCGGGCAAGACCGCCACCGGCGGTTCCTGCGAGTGCGAGACCTGGAGAAGCGTCCGACCGACCGAGCCGACGACGACCGAACCGATCGCCAGCGACCCGGATCGGATCAGGAAGCGGCGCCGGTCCCAGTTGGGCATGCCGGCCATCGACCGGGCCGCCGGCGGGGAGCCGGGAACGGATGCCGGCGACCCGCTCGGGGAGTCGCCACTCGATGCGCGCGCGCTGTCCACGAGGTAGCGGAGGCTGCCCAGCGCCGCGATCACCGCCAGGCCGACGGTGGCCACCGACAGCGCCGGCGAATCGATCCCCAGCCTGAGCGAGGCGTACAGGCTCAGGAGGCCGAACACGACGAACGCCATCGCGGCCGTCGCGAAGCGCGCCCGGGCGACCAGCCCGAGCAACCCGCCCACGCCCACCGCGACGATCAGGATCGCGACGTTGAGGGCCAGCTTGTCGTTGGTCCCGAAGATCGACACGATGACGTCCTTGGCGCCCGGGGGCTGGAGGTCGATGACCAGGGCCCCCACGGAGACGACCAGGGACGGCGCGCCCGGGAGCAACCCCGCCACGATCTCACTGAACGCCACGGCCACCGCCACGGCGACCGCTCCCGCGACGAAGAATGGCCAGCGAACGAGGCGGGATGGGCGAGCGGCAGCGAGCGGCAGCGTGTCCTGGGTCATGGGCTCATTCAACGTGACCAGTGTGACGACTGTGCGTCAGTCTGCCGGCGACGGGTCGTGGCCAACCCGCGCGGCCGGTCGCATACTCGGCTTCCATGATTCGGATCTGTCTCGCCGGCGCGACCGGATGGGTGGGGGAGAGCCTGGTGCCCGCCATCGACGCGGCGCCCGACCTCGAGCTGGTGGGCGCCGTGGCGCGGCGCGCGGCGGGTGAGTCCCTAGCTCACGCGCTCCGCCTCGACGTCCTCAGCCCTAGGACTGCGAACCTCGTGGTGAGCGCCACCGTCGAGGCGGCGCTGGCCGTTCCCACCGATGTGCTCGTCGACTTCACCGCGCCGGCGACCGTCGAGCGCCATGCCCTCGCTGCCATCGATCGCGGCGTGCACGTCGTGATCGGCACGTCGGGGCTGACCGACGCCGACTACGAGCGGATCGGAGCGGCCGCGGACCGCGCCGGGGTCGGCGTGCTCGCGGCCGGCAACTTCGCGATCACCGCGGTGCTCATGGAACGCTTCGCCGTGATGGCGGCCAAGCATCTCCGGAGCTGGGAGGTGATCGATTACGGCGCGGCCAGCAAGCCGGACGCGCCCAGTGGCACCGCGCGCGAGGTCGCCGCTCGTCTCGGGCAGGTCGCCGTCCCGGAAGTCCAGGTGCCGATCGAGGCAACGCAGGGGGCGCCCGAGGCGCGCGGACTGACCCTCAACGGCGCGCAGGTCCATTCGGTCCGGTTGCCTGGCTACATGATCGGCGCCGAGGTGTTGTTCGGGATGCCCGATGAGCGCCTCTCGATCCGGTATGAATCGGGCAGCAGCGCCGAACCGTACGTGGGCGGCACACTCCTCGCGGTGCGGCGGATAGGCACGTTCCAGGGCCTGCGGCGCGGTCTGGACACGTTGCTCGACGAGTCCTAGGCGCGTCGCCGGCCGTGGATCATTCCGATCACGTTGGGCTCATCCGCGATGGCGTGATCGGCGGCCCGAATTGGGCCGACCTGGGTTCCGGCCACGGGGCGTTCACCCTGGCCCTGGCCGATCTGCTCGGGCCCAGGGGCCGGATCGTATCCGTCGACCGGGATCGTGGCGCGCTCAGGACGCAAACCGCTGAGCTGCGCCGGCGGTTCCCGAAGGTGGCCGTGGAACCGCGTGTCGCCGACTTCAGCGAGCCCCTCGGCCTGCACGGGCTCGACGGCGTGGTCATGGCCAACTCGCTCCATTTCATCGAGGACAAGGGGCCCGTCCTGGCCCTCGTGCGCGGGTATCTGCGCGACGGCGGCCGGCTGATCTTGGTGGAGTACGACGCGGACCGGGGCAACCCGTGGGTGCCCCACCCGCTCTCGTTCGAGACCTGGCGCGCGGTCGCTGCCGAAGCGGGTCTGGGCGACACCCGTCGGCTGGCGTCAGTGCCGAGTCGCTTCCTGGCCCCGATCTACGCCGCCGTCAGCCTGCGTCCGGGCCCTCCGAGCCCGTCCTAGCTGGAGGCGACGGCCCCGCGCCACGGGCTGCGGCGCGTTGACGAGCCTCGAGGGCCCGCGTAGACTTAATCCCGACAGAATCGGTCGGAATTCGAGGATCTTCCCCTGAGCACACGGACCCAGTTCCACGGCAGCGGCGCCGTCTCCTTCTCGACGAAGGGCGAGTACGGCGTCCGGCTGATGGTCCAGCTCGGTCGTCACTTCGGCGCCGGGCCGGCCAGCCTGGCCGACGTCGCGGCCGAGGAGGAGCTTCCGCGGCCGTATCTCGAGCAGCTGGTGATGAGCCTCCGGGACGCCGGCCTGGTCGTGTCGACCCGCGGTGCGCACGGCGGGTATGAGCTTGCCCGGCCGCCCCAGGACATCCGCATGGCCGACATCCTGCGCGCCCTCGAAGGACCGATCGCGCCGATGGTCTGCGCCAGCGAGGAAGACCCCGCGGCGCACGAGCTGGCCTGCGAGCGGACCGCCCGCTGCTCGGTCAATCTGCTCTGGGTCCGGATCAGGGACGCGATCAGCGGCACCCTCGAAGGCATGACCCTGGCCGACCTGGTCCCACTGCGGATCCCATTGGCCGAGCCCCAGCCGGCCGTCCAGCCAACTTCGGCGCGCGCACCCATCGGCGTCTGAACCGACCCCGGCGCGACGATCAACCAGGAGCCCTGCCACCCGTGACCACCGACAACGACCTCGTCATCCGCGACCTCCGCGTCGCACCCATCGGCGACCCGACGGCCGAGATCCTCAAGGGCATCGACCTGACCGTCAGCCCGGGCGAGGTGCACGCGATCATGGGCCCCAATGGATCGGGCAAGACCACCCTGGCCTACGCGCTGATGGGCCACCCGGCCTACGTGGTCACGGGCGGCTCGGTGACCTGGCAGGGCCGCGACATCCTCAAGCTCAGCCCCGACAAGCGCTCGCGGCTGGGGATGTTCTTGGCCTTTCAGTATCCGACGGCGATTCCCGGCCTCAGCGTCGCCAGCTTCATCCGCTCCGCGCTCAACGCCAAGCTCCAGGGCGTCGACAAGGATCCCAACGTCGACGCCACCGACCTGATCAAGGGCGGCGGTCTCAACATGGGCCAGTTCCGCCGCCTGATGCGCGAGAAGATGGGCCTGCTCAAGATCGACGAGGCCTTCGCCAGCCGGTACGTCAACGAGGGATTCTCGGGTGGCGAGAAGAAGCGCCTCGAGATGCTCCAGATGGCCGTCCTCGAACCGAAGATGGCGATCCTCGACGAGACCGACTCGGGTCTCGACATCGACGCCCTGCGGATCGTCGCGGAGGGTGTCAACGCGATGCTCAACCCCGAGATGGGCGTTCTCCTGATCACCCACTATCAGCGCCTGCTCAACTACATCACCCCGGACGTCGTCCACGTCCTGGCCCTCGGTCGGATCATCAAGACCGGCGGCAAGGACCTGGCCCTCCGCCTCGAGGACGAAGGCTACGGCCCGATCCTGCGCGAGGAAGGCTACGCGATCGACGTCCCCGACGAGGCCCTCCAGCTGCCGGCCGAGCCGGCCACCGTGGCGAGCTAGCGCGATGGCCGTGACCCCCCAGCCGCTGACCGGTGAGCTGCCTGCCAGCCGACGGCCGCGGGCGAGGCTCGACCCGGTTGCGCTCCGAGCCGACTTCCCGATCCTGGCGGCGCCGACCCACTCCGGCCACCCCTTGATCTATCTCGATTCGGCTTCGAGCAGCCAGAAGCCGCAGGTCGTCATCGACGCCCTCGATGCCTACTACAGCACCTACAACGCCAACGTTCATCGCGGCATCTATGAGATCGGCGAGCGGGCGACGGCCGCCTACGAGCAGGCCCGGGCCCGGACCGCCCGGTTCATCGGCGCCTCCGACCCGCACCAGGTCGTGTTCACCCGGAACGCCACCGAGGCGATCAACCTGGTGGCCTACAGCTGGGGTCGGCGCAGCATCGCTCGCGGCGATGCGATCGTCCTGACCGAGATGGAGCACCACGCCAACCTCGTCCCGTGGCAGCTCCTGGTCCAGGAGAAGGACGGCGATCTCGAGTTCATCCCGATCACCGATGACGGCCTCCTCCGGCTCGATGTCCTCGAGGTCCTCCTGCGCCTGAAGCCCAAGCTGGTCGCCTTCACCCATGTCTCGAACACGCTCGGGACGATCAACCCTGTCCGCGAGATCGTCGACATGGCCCATGCCGCCGGTGCGCTCGTCCTGGTCGACGGAGCCCAGGCCGTTCCCCACGTGCCGGTCGACGTGGAGGCGCTCGACGTCGACTTCTACGCGTTCAGCGGTCACAAGATGCTGGCCCCGATGGGTTCGGGCGCGTTGTGGGCGCGGCGCGAGCTGCTCGAGGCGATGCCGCCCTTCCTGGCCGGCGGCGAGATGATCCGCGAGGTCCACCTCCGCCGGAGCGAGTGGAACGACATCCCCTGGAAGTTCGAGGCGGGAACCCCGGCCGTGGGCGATGCCATCGGGCTGGGGGTGGCCGCGGACTACCTGGGCGCGATCGGGATGGACGCCGTCCGCGACCATGAGCGCGAGCTGGTGGCCTACGCTCTGACCGAGCTGCCCCGGGCGGTACCCTCGATCGAGCTGTACGGGCCACTCGACCCGGAGCTGCGCGGCGGGGTCGTGCCGTTCAACTTGCCCGGCATCCACCCTCATGACGTGGCCCAGGTCCTCGATCGGTTCGGGATCGCGGTTCGGGCCGGCCATCACTGCACGATGCCGCTCCACGAGCGTCTCGACCTTGCGGCCACCGCCCGGGCCAGCTTCAGCGTCTTCACGACCCCGTCCGACATCGACGCCCTGGCCGCCGGCCTGGTCGAGGTCGAGCGGGTCTTCCGAGCCTGAGCGCCATGGACGACCTGTACCGCGACTACATCCTCGAGCACTCCCGTCGGCCCCACAACTTCGGCGTCCTCGAGTCGCCCTCCGCCTCGCATGAGGGCGCCAATCCGCTGTGCGGCGACCGGATCACGATGCAGCTGGGGATCCGCGACGGAAAGGTGGCCGAGGTCGCGTTTACCGGACGCGGCTGCGCGATCAGCCAAGCCAGCGCCAGCCTGCTGACCGACGAGGTCAAGGGCATGACGGTCGCGCGGGCCAGCGCCTTTCGCGCCGACGATCTCCTCGAGCTGCTCGGGATCGACATCAGCCCGGCCCGCCTCAAATGCGCAATGCTCAGCCTCGAGACGCTCGAGGCGGCCCTCGACGACGTCGCCGAGGGCGCCCCGCCGGCTGCGGCTCCTGCCGAGGAGCCGGCATGAAGCGGACCATTCCCTGGTGCGGCTGCGCGTGTAGCACGCCGGCCTGAGGCCGGCAGCACCCACTCGTCCCGTCCCTTCCCGCCGCTTGACGGCACCTTCCGATCCGGAGCTCAGAACCACATGCCAAAGTCATACGCCGACCTCCTTCGCGAGGCCCGCTCGCAGATCCGCGAGGTGGGCCCGGCCGAGGTCGACCAGCTACGGGCGGCCGGCGCGGCCGTTATCGTCGACGTCCGCGAAGCCGCCGAGTGGGAGCAGGGCCACGTGCCCGGCGCGATCCACCTCAGCAAGAGCTACCTCGAACAGGACGTCGAGGGAGCCATCGCGGACCGAAGTCGCCCGGTGGTCCTCTACTGCGCCGGCGGGATCCGCTCGCTGTTCGCGGCCAAGACCCTGGCCGAGATGGGCTACACCGACGTGGCCTCGATGGCCGGCGGTTTCCAGCGTTGGAAGACCGAGGGTCTCGACTGGACGGTGCCGCCGGTCCTGACCGCGGAGCAGAAGCAACGCTACAGCCGACACCTGCTGATCCCCGAGGTCGGTCTCGAGGGTCAGGCACGCCTGCTCGACTCGAAGGTCCTGTTCATCGGCGCCGGCGGTCTCGGTGCTCCAGCCATGCTCTACCTGGCCGCAGCCGGGGTGGGCACGATCGGCATCGTCGACTTCGACGTCGTCGACCTGTCCAACCTCCAGCGTCAGGTCATCCATGCCAACGACCGGATCGGCGAGAAGAAGGTTGACTCGGCCCGGCGGACGATCCAGGGCCTCAACCCGGACGTCAAGGTCGTCGGCTACGAGGAGATGCTGGTCGCCGACAACGTCGAACGGATCATCGCCGGCTACGACGTCATCGTCGACGGCACCGACTCGTTCGAGACGCGCTACCTGCTCAACGACGCGGCGGTGGCCGCGGGCATCCCGGTCGTCCACGCCAGCGTGTTCCGATTCGAGGGCCAGCTGACGGTCTTCAAGCCGTTCGAGGGACCGTGCTATCGGTGCCTGTATCCGACCCCGCCGCCGCCCGAGCTCGCGCCCGGCTGCTCGGTGGCCGGGGTCCTGGGGGTGGTGCCCGGGATCATGGGCCTGCTCCAGGCCAACGAGACGATCAAGCTGGTCCTCGACGTGGGCGACTCGCTGGCCGGCCGGCTGCTCCTGTTCGATGCGCTCGATGCATCGTTCAGCGAGCTCAAGCTTCGCCGCGATCCAGCCTGTCCGGTCTGCTCGGACGCGGCCGTCGAGGCGCGCGCGGCGGGCCGGCCGCTGGCTGTGGCCGGTGTCGGCGACGGCGGCACGTTCACGCTCGGTGGGCCCGGCCTCAACAGCGCATCGTGAGCACGGTCCGCATCCCGCCGGTGCTCCGCGCGAGCGTCGGTGGAGCGAAGCAGGTCGACGTGCCCGGCTCGACTGTGGGCGAGCTGCTGACGGGCCTCGTCGCGGCGCATCCACGGTTGCGCGATCAGCTGTTCACGCCGGATGGTGAGTTGAACCGGTTCGTCAACGTCTACGTCGATGGCCAGGACGTGCGCTATCTCGCCGGCGTGGCGACACCTGTCGAACCGCGCGACGAGCTGGTCATCCTGCCCGCGATGGCCGGGGGCGCGTGAGCGTCTACGCGGACATCGTCGCCGCGATCGGCCACACGCCGCTGGTCGAGATCCCCCGGATGTCGACCAAGCCGGAGGTCCGGCTGCTGGCCAAGCTCGAGATGACCAACCCAACCGGATCGGTCAAGGACCGCGTCGCAAGGGCACTGATCGAGGACCTCGAGACATCGGGACGGCTCGGTCCGGACTCGATCATCCTTGAGCCGACCTCGGGCAATACCGGGATCGCCCTGGCCATGATCGGTCGCCGCAGGGGCTACCCGGTGACCCTGGTCATGCCCGACAACATCACCCACGAGCGACGCCAGCTGGCGGAGCTCTTCGGAGCGGAGGTGATCGACTCGCCCGGCGCCCTCGGCTCGAACGGTGCGATCGCTCTGGCCAAGGAGCTGGTCGCCGCCGATCCGCGCTACGTGATGCCCTACCAGTACGGCAACGATGCGAACCCCCGCGCGCACGAGCAGACGACCGGACCGGAGATCCTGGCCGACTGTCCCGACGTGGACGCGTTCGTTGCCGGTCTGGGGACCGGTGGGACGCTGATGGGCGTCGCACGCTTCTTCCGCCGGGTCAAGCCGTCCGTCCGGGTCTACGCCGCCGAGCCCCTGCCCGGCGAGAACGTGCAGGGCTTGCGCTCGCTCGATGAGGGCTTCGTCCCGGAGATCTTCGATCCGAGTCTGCTCGCCGGGCGGTTCCTCGTCTCCAACCGGGATGCCGTCGTGGCGCTGCGCGAGCTGGTTGCTCGCGAGGGGATCTTCGGCGGGCCGTCCTGCGGGGCGGTCCTGGTCGCGGCTGCGCGGGTGGCGACGACGATGGAGCGCGGGACGATCGTGGCCCTGCTCCCCGACGGCGGATGGAAGTACCTGTCGGCGGGCACGTTCTCGCGCGACCTCGACGAGATGGAGGCCGACTTCGAGGGCGGCGTCAACTGGTGGTGAGCCTGCCGAGCTCCGGGGCCGACGGGGCACATCCGGGTCCGGCCGTCGCTCGGCTGCCGGACAGCCTCCGAGCCGAGCTGGTCGCGCATGCCCGGCGCGAGTATCCCAACGAGGCCTGCGGAATCGTGATCGGCTCGGCGATCGCCGCCGACGGGGGTCGAGCGCTGCGCTTCACGCCGACCCGGAACGCGGCTGCCTCGCCGTACCGCTACGAGATCGATTCGGGTGATCTGCTCCGGCTGACCCTGGAGGCGGACGACGCCGACGAGGCGTTCTGGGCGATCGTCCATTCCCACGTCCGGTCGCCCGCGCGACCCTCGCCGACCGACCTCGGTCTGGCGTTCTACCCCGATGCCCTGTACATCCTCGTGTCGCTGGCCGAATCCGAGGCCGACCCGGATGACGGCGAGCCGGGCGTGCGCGCCTGGCGGATCGTCAACGGGGCGGCCCACGAGGTGGAGCTCATCCCGTGAGGGCGTTCTTCCCGCTCGCCGCGGGCGTCGCCGCGCTGATGGTCGGGACGCTGTTCGGCTGGGATTCGCGGATCGTCGACGCGCTCGTCGCTCCGCCCGCCAGCGTCCGGGCGGGCCTGGTCGCGGCCGCCGCGCTCCTCGGCGCGGGACTCCTCGCTCGTGCCATTGCCGGGCTGAGCCTCGCCGGCGCACCGGGTGACGCCCGCGACCTGGCCGGCATGGTCCGGGCGGTGCGCCTCGTGTTCCTGGCCGTGGCCGCCTTCGCCGCGGGCGCGGGCTGGATCCTGGGCAGCCCGCTTCCCCTGGTGCTGGCCCTGGTCATCGCCGGTGTCGACGTGCTCGAGACGTCGTTCCTGTTGCTGGTGGTCGGCGAGCGAACGAGGTCGAGCCGCTAGCTCCTGGGTCGTTCCGCGAGCGCGGCGACGAGCAGATCATCGGTCGGCGTCGCGCCCAGCCCGAGGCGCTGACCCACCCTGGCCGGCAGCGGCGGCTCGAGATTCGTTTCGCCGAGGGCCGGCCAGTTCGGCCCGGCAAAGACCTCGGCCGGCGGGCCGTCCAGAGAGATGCTCCCGGCCCGCATCACGACGACTCGCTCGAAGGACTCCGCGACGAAGCGCATGTCGTGGCTGATCGCGATGACCGTGCGTCCACCTGCCGCCAGGTGGGCGACGACCGCCTGGATCCGAGCGACGCCCCGAGCGTCCTGGCCGGTGGTGGGCTCATCGAGCACCACGATCGGCGTGCTCATGGCCAGGATCGAGGCCAGCGCCAGGAGCTTGCGCCGGGAATAGCCCAGGTCGTACGGGTTCGTGGCCGCCTGGTCGGCCAGACCGACGGCCTCGATGGCGCCGGCGACGGCTGCCTCCAGGTCGACGCCCCGCCGCCCGAGGTTGCGCGGGCCAAACGCGACTTCCGCCCGTACGCTGCCCGCGAAGATCTGCTTGTCCGGGTCCTGGAAGACGAGCCCGACTCTGGCCGCCAGCTCGGCAACCTTGAGTGTCGCCGCGTCCGTCCCGTCGACGACCACGCGGCCCTCGGTCGGTCGGAGCAGGCCGTTGAGATGGCGCACGAGCGTGGACTTGCCGCTGCCGTTCTGGCCCACGATCGCCAGCCGTTGCCCGACGGGCACCGTGAGGTCGACGTTCTCGAGGGCGCGGGTGCCATCGGGATAGACATGGCCGACGCCTGACAGCTCGAGCGCGGCGGCGGTCAACGCGCTCACCGTCACGCGAGCACCACGGCTGGGTCGAGCCCACGGCCGGCGAGGGCCCGCCCCAGCCGGACGCGCGCCGGTGCCTCGACCCCCCAATCGGCGAGGCGCGGGTCGTCGAAGATGTCGCTGGCGGTTCCTTCCCGGACAATCGCCCCGTCGGCCACGACCGCGATCCGGCCGCACAACCCGTCGAGCAGGTCGGTCTTGTGTTCCACGACCAACAGGGCCGTCCCGGTCCCGGCCAGGGCCCGCAGCGCCTCGCCGACCAGGCGGGTGCCCTCCGGGTCCAGCTGGGCGGTCGGCTCGTCGAGGATGATGTGGCGTGGCCGCATCGCGATGAGCGAAGCGATCGCGACGAGCTGGCTCTGACCCCCGGAGAGGCGGTTGGGGGCGCGCTCGGCGAGGTCCTCGATCCGCAGGGTGCGCAGCGCGGCGTGGGCCCGGGCGAGGATCTCGGGGACCTCCAGGCCAAGGTTCATCGGCCCGATCGCGACCTCCTCGAAGACGGATCGGGCGACGCCGGACAGCTGGGTCGCCGAGTTCTGGAACCCGACGACGACCCGCTCCGCAAGCTCGTGGACCGGGCGGCCGGCCATCGCCTCCCCGTCGATCGTGAGCGTCCCGGACAGGCCGCCGCCGATGGAGGCCGGGGCGAGTCCTGAGGCAACCAGACAGATCGTCGACTTGCCGGCCTCGTTGGCACCGACGAGGCCGAGGATCTCGCCGTCGGCCAGGCGCAGGTTCACGTCGTGGATCGCCGGCTTGGCGTAGCCCGCGTAGCGGTAGGTGACGCCGCTGAGCTCGAGCATGCCGGCCTAGACCAGGTCCGGGAAGTTGCCGGTGACGCGCAGGGCCACGACCGACACGAAGGCGAGGACCATCGCCCAGCGGGCCACCCGCTCGATGGGCCGGTCGGGTGCGGCCCACAGGAGGTTCCGCCGGCCGGGCCGGCTGAACGCGCGGACCTCGAGGGCAAGGCTGCGCTCTTCGACCTCGGTCAGCGACGACAGGATGACCGGGCCCACCAGCGGCATCACCCCGCGCAACCGTGCCCGGAGGCTGCCCTCCGTGTCGAGACCGCGCGCTCGCTGGGCGGCCTGGATGACCCCCGCCCGCTCGACCATCGTCGGCACGGCCTGGAGCGTGGCGTTGGCCACGAAGGCAAAGCGCGGCGAGACGCCTCGGCGCTCGAGGTCGTAGACCAGCGCGTTCGGGTCGGTGGTCAGCCCGAACAGGCCGATGGCGAGCGAGATGGCGAACAGCCGGACCAGGATCTGGCCGGCGAAGTCGACGCCTTCCATCGTGGCGTCGAACGGCCCGATCGCGAACAGGACGTGGGTGCCAGCCCGGGTGAAGACGCTGACGAGTACCACCGAGATCGCCACTGGCAGGGTCAGCAGGAACGAGACCCGGACCAACCGCCCGAGCGTCCCCGCGATCAGCGTCGACGGGACGATGACGAGGCCGATGATCAGCAGCGGACCCAGGTAGCCACCGATGACAAACGCGCCCACGGACTCGACAATCGCGGCGATTGCCTTCGTCAGCGGATTGAGTCGGTGGTAGGCGGTCGGGGTCGGCGGCGTCAGCCGGGCGAGAAGTGCGGAATCGTCGGGCGAGATCGCCGATTGGTTTCGCGCTTCGGTGGCTATGCCGCCTCCCCCTCCAGGCCGATCGCCTTCTCGCCCTGTGGGAAGCGGGCGACGAAGCGGCGCGGGAGCGTCTGCAGCAGCAGGAAGACCACGAAGTAGGTGATGGTCTTGTCGATCGGGTCGGACAGCAGGCCCTGCTGGAGGACCGCCGTGCTCAGGTCCGATCCCGCCTGCTGGAAGGCGGCCACCAAGAGGTCGGCCCCGGAGCCGGTCACCCCTCCGAAGACGATCGCGGTGATCGGAGCGGAGATGAGCGCCGAGATCACCCCGCAGATCACCCCGCCGACGACGACGTAGGCGACGCCAACGTCTCGCTTGACGAACAGCAGGAACAGGAGGCCGATCGCCGCGAGCACCAGGCCGATGGCGATCAGATACGCGACCAGCACGAAGAACGGCGCCGTCTGGGACGTGTCGCCAAAGAACGTGAACTGCCCGCCGGTGTAGAAGGGCAGGATGCCGTAGAAGACGATGACGCCGATGACCGCGAACGTGATCACCGCGCTGACCAGGATCTGGCTGGTCGACGCGTTCGGTCGGCTGCGGAAGAAGCCGCGCGCTCCGAAGATCCCGGCCAGCAGACCGATCTCGGCGGCGACGATGAAGTACGGGCCGGCGAAATCGGAATGGAACGGGGCCGGCAGCACGAACTGCCAGATCAGGTTGGCCAGGGCCCCCGTGACCAGGCCAGGAATCGGTCCGGCGATCGCACCAACCAGGATCGTTCCGATCGAATCGAGATAGATCGGGACCTTCAGCGCGGCCGCAACCGTCTGACCAAGGACGATGTTGATCGCGATCGCGATCGGGATCAGGACGATCGTCCGGGTGTCGAACTGACGGGTAATCCAGCTCATCAAGGGCCTCCCACTACGCTCCGTCCCGGGCCGGTCCCTCGTCCGGCGCCGTCCTCCCCGCCGTGCCCGCTCAGAGTGCCACGTCCGACCGTTGCTCCGCCAGCCCGCCCACGCGTTCAATGAACCGGCGCAGGAATTCGTCCGCGGCCGCCTCGACCGCGACGTCGATGTTGGCCGGCTTGCCGGTCAGGCCGCGCCAGTCCGCGATGGTCTGACCGTCGGCCAGGCCACCGGCGGTGTCGACATCGACGTGGACCGCCCTGCTCGTCACAAGGCTCGGGTCGAGCGCGGCCGCGAGCGCGAGCGGATCGTGGATGAACGCGCCATAGAAGCCGTCGTAGCGAGCGTGGAACTCCATGTAGAAACGGAGCGCGTCGGCGACGTACCGGACGATCGGGTTGGCGGCGACGCTGCGGGTGGCGACCAGCGGGTGCTCGCCGTGGGCGAGTGCGATCGAGTCGTCGGGACGGCTCCCGGCCCGCCGGGCCAGCTCGACGACGTGCTCGGGCAGGATCCTGGCCTTCTCCGTGACGTCGAGGCCCAGGCCGAGCGGATGACGGGGACTGGCCGCGAACGCGGCGAAGACGCGTCGAGCCGCCTCGGGGTCGCAATGGATGTTCCATTCGGTCGTCGGGGTCGTGTTGCCCGGGACGCGGAAGGCGCCGCCCATGAACACCAGGCGCTTGAGGAGGGTCGGCAGCGTGGGTTCCCGGTCGAGGGCGACGGCCAGGTTGGTCATCGGCCCGAGCGTGACCAAGGTGATCTCGCCGGGACGCTCCCGGGCGGCCTCGGTGATCACGTCGGCTGCGTGACGATCGCTGAGCGGGCGGGTCGGCTCCGGCAGCTCGGCGTGGCCGAGACCCTGCGGCCCGTGCGTCTCCGGCGTGATCTCGAGCGGCCGGACCAGGGGCACCGTCCGGCCCAGGGCTACCTCGACGTCGGTTCGCCCGGCCAGCTCGAGTACCGCCAGGGTGTTGCGGGCAACCTGGTGCGCCTCGACGTTGCCGCTGCAGCAGGTCACCGCGACGATCTCCGCCTCGGGCGAGGCCGCGGCGTAGAGCAGCGCGAGGCTGTCGTCGATCCCCGTGTCGCAATCGATCAGGATCGGGATCCGGTCGGTCATCCCTTCGATGCTAGCCGAGATGGCGGCTTACTCGCCGCCCCGCGTCGCCCACCGGTCCTGGGCGATGTCGACGACGGCGTCGAGCGCGCGCGCGATCTCGGCGCCCCGCTCGGCGGCCAGCGCCGCCTCGAAGCCGGGCAACAGCTCCGCGCGGGACCGACCGGCCACGAACACGCAATAGCGAAAGGCGAAGCGGTCCTCGTAGGCGGTATTCAGCCGCTCGAGCTCGCTAGCCAACCGGCGTCGCTCGATCTCGGCGTCGGCGGCCGCCGGATCCTCGACTGCCCGGTCGTAGCCCTGTTCGACGAACGACATGTCCGAGACCGTGGCCGCTGGTGCCCCCAGCCGCGGATGGGCGTCGATGAGCTCGAGCTGGTCGGCCTCGGGCATCGATCGGGCAATCCGACGGGCCGTCGCGAACAGGGTCGGGCGGTCGCCGAACGGCCGCGCCGCGCATAGCCGGGCCAGGAACCGGGGCGCGCCCTCGAACAGCGGGGCGAGCGCCTCGACACAGGCCGCAGGGCTCGAGCGATCGATCTCGGCGATCGGCGGCTGGTCGTTGGCCGGCACGCCTACGAGCCGCGGTAGGTGGACAGCCCGAACGGCGCCCGCAGGAGCGGGACGTGATAGCTCCGGGTCGGGTCGTCAATGCGCAGGTCGACCGACAGGCCGGTGAAGAAGCCGCCGTCGTCGAGCCCGAACTCCAGCCGGTACGCACCGGCCGCCAGCGGAGCGCCGGCGAGCAGGTCCTCCACACGCCCGTCGGCGTCGGTGATCGCCTCGCCGACGACCGCCTGAGAGCCATCCGGGGCCGAGCGCAGGAGCAGCACCGGGATCCCCGCGGCGGGCATCCCCGCGCCGGTGTCCAGGACGTGAGTGGAGATGGTCGGCCGTGCCTCGGTCACGCTATCCTCCGGCGATGAGCGACCTGTCGATCCGAGTCGGTGGTGACCTGCACTTTAGCGCCCGCTGGGAGCCCGACGCCCCGCGGACCATCGCCGCGATCCGAGGGATGCTCCCGCTGGCCGGTCGGATCATCCATTGCCGCTGGAGCGGCGAGTCGACCTGGATCCCGCTGGGCGACTTCCGGCCCGGCATCGACTACGAGCATCACACGTCGCACCCGGCTCCCGGTCACCTGGCGATCTATCCCGGCGGGATCAGCGAGTGCGAGATCTTCTTCCCGTACGGCGCCTGCACCACCAGCTCGAAGGTCGGCCAGCTGGCGGCCAACCACTTCGCGACGATCCTGCCCGATGACGGGTGGGAGGAGCGTCTCCGCGAGGTCGGCCGGCGGGCCCTGTGGGAAGGCGCGCAGCCGATCGAGATCGTCGAGGCAGGGTGACCGATCTCCTCGTCCGCGGCGGCACCGTCGTCACGGCCGCGGGATCCCGGCAGGCCGACGTCGCCGTCGAGTCCGGGCGGATCGTCCGGGTCGATCCCGATCTCGGAGGGCTGGTCGAATCGGCCAGGAGCGTGGTCGACGCCGCCGGGCTGCTCGTCCTCCCCGGCGTGATCGATGTCCATACCCACACGCGGGTGGCCAGCGACCTGGAGCCGGACCGTTTCTTCCAGGATTCGGTCGCGGCGGCGCATGGCGGGACCACCACGTTTCTGGCCTTCAACAACCCCGGGACCGGCTCGTCGGCCGCCGCCGCCCGGAGCCTGCTCGCCGGTCTGCGGGAGTGGCGCGCCGCAACCGCCGCCGATTCGGCCGTGGACATCGCTCTGAGCCTCGTGATCAGCGCGGGCCAGGACGACCCGATCGCCGAGCTGCCGGCCGCGATCGGCGCGGGTGTGCCCACGTTCAAGGCGTTCATGGTCTATGACTTTGGCGTCGACGACGCGACCCTGTCCCGTGCCCTGACCGCGGCGAGCGCCAGCGGGGGCATGCTCCAGGTCCATTGCGAGAACCGGGCCATGCTCGAGAACCTGACCGCCGCGCACCTGGCCGCCGGCGAGGTCGCGCCCCGCTTCCACGCCAGCTCCCGACCGCCCTCCGTCGAGGCCGAGGCGACCGCTCGCGCCATTGCCATCGCCCGGGCGGCCGGCGCACCGCTGTACGTCGTCCACCTGTCCTGCGCCGAGGCGCTGGCCCACGTTCGGGCCGCTCGGGCCGACGGCCTGCCGGTGTTCGCGGAGACCTGCCCCCACTACCTGACCTTGACCGAAGACCGCTACGACGGGCCGGCCGAGGAGGCCGCCCGCTACGTCATCTCGCCTCCGCTCCGCGGGCGCGGCCAACCCGAGGCCCTCTGGCAGGGCCTGATCGAGGGCAGCCTCGCCCTGGTCGGGACCGACCACGTGCCCGATCGGATCGCTGTCGAGAAGCAATCGTGGCGGGAGTCGTTCGACCGGATCTCGAACGGGGCGCCGGGCATCGAGACGCTCCTCGGCCTGGTCTACTCGGAGGGCGTCGCCCGGGGGCGGATCGGCCTGGAACGGATGGTCGACCTGCTCGCCACGACCCCGGCCCGCCTGTTCGGGTTGCGCGCCAAGGGCGCCATCGAGGTTGGTCGCGATGCGGACCTGGTCCTGTTCGACCCGACGGCGCGACGAACGATCCGGGCGGCGGAGCTCCACCACACCAGCGACTACACGCCGTACGAGGGGTTCGAGGTGTCCGGGGCGGTCCGTTCGACCATCGTTCGGGGCGCCTTCGTCGTGCGCGACGGGGTGTTCGTCGGACGGCGCGGTCACGGCCGCTTCGTGGAGCGTGAGCTCGAGGCGCTGGTCTAGTCCGGACCCGAGCCGTCGCCGAGCCCGGGCCTCGGAGGGGACGCCGCCTCGCTCAGCCGTCCAGGAGCCGGTACGCGTCGAGGGTCAGGAACTCGGCGAAGTCGTCCGACAGGACCAGCCGGTCGAGCAGCTCGGCGGCCTCGCCCAGCCGACCGGTCCCCTCTCCACCGTGGCGGGCCAGCTCCTCGGCGCGGATCGCCGCGTACAGGTCCGCGTCGACGACCCGCCCGTCGTCGAGCCGGCAGGCGTGGCGGCGCCACTGCCAGAGCTGGGAGCGGCTGATCTCCGCGGTCGCGGCGTCCTCCATCAGGTTGTCGATGGCGGCGGCGCCGTTGCCTCGCAGCCAGGCGTCCAGGTAGCGCAGCCCCACGCTGACGTCCTGGCGCAGGCCCGCCTCGGTCAGCCGGCCGTCCGGAACGGAGACGTCAAGCAGGTCCGCGGCGCTCACCCGGACGTCGTCCCGGAGCCGGTCCTTCTGGTTGGGGCGAGTGCCGAGCACGCGTACGAAGACCTCACCGGCGACCGGCACGAGGTCGGGATGGGCGACCCAGGTCCCGTCGAAGCCGTCACCCGCCTCGCGCTCCTTGTCCTCGCGGACGCGGCTCAGCGCGTTGGCGGTGACCTCCGGCTCCCGCCGGTTGGGGATGAACGCCGACATCCCGCCGATGGCGTGGGCGCCGCGCCGATGGCAGGTCCGGACGAGCAGCTGCGTATACGCCCGCATGAACGGCACGGCCATCGTCACCTGGCCGCGGTCGGGCAGCACGAAGTCGCGCCGGTCGCGGAACTTCTTGATGATGCTGAAGATGTAGTCCCAGCGGCCCGCGTTGAGCCCGGCGGCATGGTCGCGCAGCTCGAACAGGATCTCGTCCATCTCGAACGCGGCCAGGATCGTCTCGACCAGGACCGTTGCCCGGATCGAGCCATGGGGGATCCCCACCGCCGCTTGCCCGGCGACGAAGACGTCGTTCCAGAGCCGGGCCTCGCGATGACCCTCGAGCTTGGCCAGGTAGAAATAGGGGCCCGAGCCGGCGGCCAGTGCCTCGGCGGCGTTGTGGGCCAGGAACAGGCCGAAGTCGAACAGGCTGGCCGAGACCGGGGCCCCGTCGACCAGGATGTGTCCTTCCTCCAGGTGCCAGCCGCGTGGCCGCACGACGAGGGTCGCCGTCCTCTCCGCGAGCCGGTACGTCTTGTCCGGAGTGATCAGCTGGAGGGTCCGTCGGACGGCCTCGCGCAGGGCGGCCTGGCCACCGACGACGTTGGCCCAGGTGGGGCTGAGGGCGTCCTCGAGGTCGGCCATGAACACCTGCGCGCCGGAGTTGAGGGCGTTGATCATCATCTTGGGCTCGGCCTGGCCGGTGATCTCGACCCGCCGGTCATCGAGGTCGGCGGGGACCGGAGCGACGCGCCAGTCCGCTGCACGAACGGCCGCCGTGTCGGTCCGGAAGTCGGGGTTGGCCCCCGCGCGGAGCTCGCGGTCGCGCTCGAGCCTGGCCGCGAGGATCTCCGCCCGGCCGGGACCGAACCGCCGCTGGAGGTCGGCGACCAGCGCCAGGGCGTCGGGAGTCAGGACCTCGTCGGCGCCGGGGACCACCGGCCCGACGATCCGGACCCCGTCGGGCAGCGCGCGGCTCACGGTCCGTCCGAGCGGCGAACGGTGGCCTCGATCAGCCCGTGCGGCTCCGTCGTCGGGGTGAAGATCTCGTTGCGGTTGGCGAGCCCGAACGGGGTCAGGTCGACGGTCCAGTGGTGGAGGTTGGGCAGGACCATCCGGATCTCCTCCACCGCCGCGTGGCGCTCGAGGATCGCCCGGCCGACGATCCAGATCGAGGCCTGGACCGACGGGCTGTGGTGCTCGGCCATGACGTCCAGGAGGGTGGCCCGGACGCCATCGAAGACCGCGTCCCAGTCGAGGTCGGTGGCGGCGTAACGCCAGGTTGCGCTGACCCGGGTGGCCATGATCCGGTCGTCGGTCTCGGGCAGGGTGGTGTACCGATCGCGAGGGAAGCCGCTGAAGGCCGACCTGGCCGTCTTCATCACGGTCAGGTCGTCGATGCCGGACTCGATCGTGAGCCCGCCCTCCTGGCTCGTGGAGACGCTGGTCGTGCGGACGAAGTCTCCGGTCCGCAGGAACGCCTCGGGAGCCGGACCGGTCTCGGTCGGGATCGGGGTCCAGCGGTGCTCGCGGATGGCGACCGTGGCCCGCTCGACCTGACGGATCGCGGCGAAGTGCTCGGCGAGGACCCGCCCGAAGTCCTCGATCGCCCCGGTCAGGTGCTCCGGCGCGAGCGCGTAGACCGTGTTCTTCATGGTGTCCGTGGCGACCACGTTGGTGTTGTCGCCGGCGACATGCGCCGCGCCGAAGTCACCCTCCAGCGAGACCGCCACCGTCAGGTCGCGGACCAGGTGGCGATCCGGCCCGCGGTCGACCTTGACCAGGCGGATGGCTGCCTTGCCGTAGCGGTTCGGGCCCAGCTCGATCATCGTCGTCGCCCTACCAGCCGCCGGCGTCGCGCAGGAGGCGGTGCAGGACGCGGCCCGCCACCGCGCGCCGGTAGGCTGCGGTCGAGCGAACGTCGTCGATCGGCTCGAGCTCGGCGACGAGCGCGGCGACCGCTCGCTCCGCGGTCTCGGCATCAGGTGCGGCGCCCTCGAGGGCGGACTCGGCCGCACTGGCGCGGATCGGCGTGGCGGCCACCGAGCCGAGGGCCAGGCGGACATCACGCCAGACCCGCGTGCCGGGTTCCTCGCTCCAGGCGAGGGCGAGGACGACCTTCGAGATCGCCTGCGCCCGGCGGGTGCCGACCTTCCTGAAGCGCTGCTGCCGACCGGCCACGATCGGGATCCGGATACGGAGCAGAAGCTCGTCGGGGCGGACCGCGGTCCGCCGGTATTCCGGCCAGAATCCGGTGGCGGGGATGCTGCGCTCACCGGCCGCTCCCCCGGCGACCAGCTCGGCGTCGAGGGCCAGGAGGACGGGCAATGTGTCCCCGGCGGGGGAGGCGTTCATCACGTTGCCGCCGAGCGTCCCACGGTTCTGGATCTGGGCCGCGCCGATGGTGGCCGCCGCCTCGACCAGGGCCGGGACATGCTCGGCACACAGCGCGGAATGGCGGATCTGGGTGTAGGTCGTGAGCGCGCCGAGTTCGAGCGTGACATCGTGCACCGCGATCCCGCGCAGCTCGTCGAGCCGCCACAGGTCCACGACGGCGTCGGGTGGCTGGCCGATCTCACCGGTGATCTGGACCAGCAGGTCGGTCCCGCCGGCCAGCGGGCGATGGCCGCTGCCGGCCAGGGCAACGGCCTCGGCGAGCGAGGTCGGCGACACGACCGGCGGCTCGACGGGCATCCGATCAGGCCGCCGGGCCCGGCTCGGAGGTCGGTGCCGCGCCGGACGCCGACTCGTCGGTCCGCCGGGTGGCCGCCAGGGCGATCGCCTCGATGATCTTGGTGTACCCCGTGCAGCGGCACAGATTGCCGGCGATGGCCTCGCGGATGGCCGCATCGGTCGGTGCTCGACCCGAAGCCAGGAACGCTTCGCCGGCGATGAGCATGCCGGGGGTGCAGATCCCGCACTGCGCCCCACCGGTCTCGAGGAACGCCCGTTGGAGCGGTCCGAGCGCGGGGGCGGCACCGTCCGGTCGAGCCCCGGCGGTCAACCCCTCGACCGTCTCGATCGTCCGCCCGTCGACCTGGCAGAGCGGCACCAGGCAGCTGTCCACCACGTCGCCGTCGACGAGGACGGTGCAGGCACCGCACTCGCCCTCGCCACAGCCTTCCTTGGTCCCGGTCAGGCCGAGGTCCTCGCGGAGAACGTCGAGCAGGCGGCGCATGCCTGGAGCGCTGGTCTCCGTGGCGATTCCGTTGACGGTCAGCCGGTAGGTCATCCGTTCCCGCCCACGCTGCTCGCCGACGAGGTCACCGTCGAGATGCCCGGGGGTTCGGGCGGAGCGATGCCGGCCAGCGCCGCCATGATCCGTTCGGGCGTCGCCGGCAGATCGGGGATCCACGCGCCCGTCGCGTCGTGGATCGCGGCGATCACGGCCGGAGCGCCAACGTCCATCGGCAGCTCGCCGACCCCCTTGGCGCCGTGGGGCGCGTCCTTGAATGGAGCCTCGACCAGGATCGTCTCGATCCGGGGCGCATCGAGCGCCGTCGGGATCAGGTAGGTCTGGAGGCGGTCGTTGAGATAGCGGCCATCGCGCAGCTTGATCTCCTCGATCGTCGCGTAGCCCACCGCCTGGAGCGTGCCGCCCTCGACCTGGCCCTCGCACAGCACGGGATGGATGACCCGCCCGACGTCGTCCACGGCGACCACCGACAGGACCGTCACCGCGCACGTGTCGAGATCCACCTCGACCTCGGCCACGGCCGCCGCCCAGCCGAAGGCGGGGTAGGCGTCGCCGGTGTAGGTGGCGTCGTCGAAGCCGACGCCGGGGTACGGCTCGAAGGCCTGGTCGACCCGGGTCGGGCCGTGGCTACGGGCGTCGTCCCGGTAGCTGTCGGCGAAGGGCCGGCCCGTGCGGGCCTCGACCGCGTCGCGCAGCCGGCGAGTCGCGTGGATGACCATCCCGCCGACGACCATCGCCGTGCGCGAGGCCACCGTCGGGCCCGAGTCGGGCACGATCGCCGTGTCCTGTGGGGCGATCTCCACATCGTCGACGTCCAGCCCGAGCTCCGCGGCGGCCAGTTGGGGGAAGATCGTCTTGGTTCCCTGGCCCATCTCGGTCGACGCGGTCAGGATCCGGACGACGCCCTCGGCGGTGAGCTCGACGCTCACGACCGAGCCCATCCGCGCCTCACCCGAGCCGGTGAACCCGGCTCCGTGCCAGGCCAGCGCCAACCCGACGCCCCGGGCCGTTCGGTCGCGATCGGTTCGGCTGGCACGCGCCTCGGCCGTTCGGGCCCGGGTCCGCTCGAACTCGGACGCCTCCGCGGCGCGCTCGAGGACCTCCTCGCCGGCGACGCCACCGCGCAGGACCTGCATCGTCGGGGTGATCCCGCCGACCCGATAGACGTTGCGCCGCCGGAGCTCCAATGGAGACAGGCCGAGGGCCTCGGCGACACGGTTGAGCTGGGTCTCCGCCGCGAACTCGGACTGCGGTGCGCCGAACCCGCGAAAGGCACCGTTGGGCGGCGTGTTGGTCGCGACCGCTCGCGAGCGGATGCGCACGTTGGGGACGTCATACGGGCCGCCGGCGTGGATCGTGGCCCGGGACAGGACCACGGGCGTCAGCGTGGTGTACGCGCCGCCGTCCATGATCAGCTCGATGTCCTGGGCGACGATCCGGCCGTCGCGCATGACGCCGGTGCGATGAGTCACGATCGCCGGGTGGCGCTTGGTGGTCGCGGCCAGGTCCTCGTGGCGGTCGTAGATCATCCGGACCGGCTTGCCGGTGCGCAGGGCGAGCAGGGCCGCGTGGAGCCCGACCATCGACGGGTATTCCTCCTTGCCGCCGAACCCTCCGCCGGTCTCCGACTGGACGACCTGGGCCTGCTCGGCGTTGAGCCGCAGCCCGCGCCGGAGCGCATTGTGGACGTAGTACGGGCACTGGAGGCTGCCGTGGACGGTCACCCCGCCGTCCTTGCGCGGCACCGCGATCATCGCGTTGTTCTCGATGTAGAGCTGCTCCTGGTGGCCGACCCGATAGGTTCCCTCGATGACCACGTCGGCCGCCTCGAGTCCGGCGGCCGCATCGCCCTTGGCCAGGTCGTAGTGAGCGAACACGACCGTCGACGCGAGCGGGTCGAACACCGGCGGCAGCGGTTCGGTCCGCGGGCGCACGCGGCCGCGCGCCTCGCGGAGCGTCGCCCGATCCGCCGCGGCCAAGAGCGCGACGGGCTCGGCGTGATGGCGGATCTCGCCCCCGACCGGGACCAGGACCGGCTGGTCATCGTGGATCAGGCTGACCACGTTGTCGCCGGGGATGTCGGCGGCCGTGACCACCGTCACCTTCGACCAGTCGAAGGCCGGGTCGAGGTCGATCCCGAGCAGCCGGGCATGAGGCTCGGTCGAGCGGATCGTGGCGCCGTACCAGGCGCCCGGGAAGATGAGGTCATCCGCGTACAGGGCCGTGCCGGTGAGCTTGGCCGGGCCCTCGCGCCGGAGCGGACCGGCCGGCCTGGCACGGCCCCGCGCCGGTCCGCCGGGGGGCACGATCACGGGGGCAGGCGCCACGGTCGGGGGCGCGGCCGGCGCCCGGCCCGGACGGGTCTCGATCGTCATCGACGGGGAAGCTCCATGGAAGGTTGCCGAAGGGTCGCGTCGCCGGTCGCCGACTGTCAAGTGTGACGCCCTGGTGGAGCTGGCCGGGCCGACCGTCGGTCAGCCGTGGCGACCGGTCGAGAGCCAGTCGACCTGCTCAGGGCTGAGCTCGAGATCGGCCGCGGCCACGCTTTCCTCGAGCTCGACAAAGCGGCATAGAGGGGCGGCAACTCCTCGGGAGCAGCCGACATCCCCAGGACGATCCGCGAGATCGGTCGATCGAGGCCGGGGAGACTGGCGACGCGCATCCGCGCCAGCGTCACGCGCAGGATGGCGCGCCGTCAATCCGTCCCTGATTCGCCGCCGGAATCGTTGACACGCGGCGTCCTCGCGAATAACGTGCTACTCATGACACGCCTGAATTGGTGGTCCTCTCGACGGCGCCCGCAACCATGAGTCGAATCCGCCTGGAAACCTCGATCGCGGCACCGGTCGAGCGAGTCTTCGCGCTGGCGCGAGACATCGACCTCCACCAGCGCTCGGTGGCCCATACCGACGAACGCGCGATCGCCGGCCGGATGTCGGGTCGCATCCGACCCGGCGAGACGGTCACCTGGATGGCACGCCATTTCGGACGGACCTGGTCGCTTACCAGCCGGATCACCGCGTTCGAGCCGCCGACGATGTTCGTCGACGAGCAGGTGTCGGGCCCGTTCCGATCGTTCCGACACGAGCACCGCTTCCAGCCGACCGCCGGAGGAACGCTGATGACCGACGACTGGCAGCACGTCGCCCCGTTCGGCGCGCTGGGTCGGCTGGCCGACCGGCTCTTCCTCGACCGACACATGCGCGGGCTCCTGCGGACGCGCAATACGACCCTCAGGCGGGAGGCGGAAGCCCCGAGCTAGCCGGCGTGGCCACGCCGGAGGGCTCGGCCGGGCAGCGCGCCGGTGTGGTCGCCGCCGTCGACCACGAGCTCGCCATTGACGATCACGTACGGGATCCCGACGGGAAACTGGCGTGGCTCGTCGTAGGTGGCCAGGGACCGGACGGTGACCGGATCGAAGACGACGACGTCGGCCTTCAGACCGTCGGCGAGGCGGCCACGATCGGTCAGCCCGAGGCGCGCCGCCGGGGCACCGGTCATCTTGCGGACCGCCGATTCCAGGCTCAGCAGGCGCTCCTCGCGTACGAACTCGCCGAGAATGCGCGGGAACGAGCCATAGGTCCGCGGCGACGGCTTGGCTCCGATGAGCACGCCGTCCGTCCCGATCATGGCCTTCTCGTGGACGAGGAACGGCGGGATCCCTGCCCGATGCGGCCCGGGCGTGACCTGGTTGACCCGGAGATCCTCGGACAGGAGCAGCTCGCAGATCCCGTCGACGGGGTCGAGGCCGGTGTCGGCCAGGTACTCGGCCAGCGTCCGACCCTCCCAGCGCTGGTGCTCGGGGCGGGCGAAGTGGCCCAGGCGCAGGTCCGCCCAGACGCCGGCCCCGGCGAACAGCCGACCGCGCGCCGCCAGCTCGTCGCGGATCCGGGCCCGCGCCGCACGATCGGCCAGGCGTTCCTTGAGCGCGGCCACGCCACCGGCCTGGATCCACGTCGGGAGCATGATCAGCAGTCGCGTGCTCGACCACTCGTAGGGGTAGAGGTCGAAGCTGACGTCGAGACCCTCGGCCCGAGCGTCGTCGACGAGCCGGAGCATGTCCTGGGGCGTGCCCGGGAACGTCGCCCGGTGGTAGAAATGGGTGATGTGGACCGGGCCATCGCCCCGTCGACCGATCTCGATCGCCTCGCGGAACGGGTCGAGGAAGCCGTCGCCGAGCGGGTAGCGGACGTGGGTGTGGTAGAAGCCGCCGAGCTTCGACGCCTCCGCCAGAAGGTCAGCCAACTCGCCCGTCGAGGCGTAGGAGCCGGGCGGGTAGTCGAGCCCGGTCGACAGGCCGAAGGCGCCCTCCTCCATGCCCTCGCGGAGGAGCGCCCGCTGGTCGGCCATCTGGGCAGGTGTCGCCTCGACCTCGTCCCAGCCGACGGCGGCGATCCGCAGTGCCGAGTTGCCGATCAGGTAGGCGATGTTGACCGCGACCTTCCGGTCGAAGCGGGCCAGATACTGGGCGACGGTCCGCCAGTCGTAGGCGATCTCCGGCCGGCCGTCGAGGCCTGAGTTGAGGGTCAGGAAATCGTCGAGGTCGCGCTGGGTCCGGAACGGAGCGTACGAGTTCCCGTCGACGCCGATGACCTCGGTCGTCACGCCCTGGCGGACCTTCGGCTCGTGGCGCGGCTCGGCCAGGATCGTCAGGCCGCCATGACTGTGCAGGTCGATGAACCCCGGCGCGACGACGTGCCCGGTCGCGTCGATCCGGCGCCGGACTTCGAGGCCAACCAGGGCGTCCGCGGCGACCCCCGCCCCGCGGAGCACACGGAGCGTGTCGCCGGCGATGGCCACCGCCCCTTCGAACCCGGGGGCGCCGCTGCCGTCGACGACGGTGCCACCCTCGATGAGGATGTCGATCGCTTCAGGGCTCATCGGCCGCCCCCCGAGGCGGCCTGGCCAGCCACCGGTCCGGCCCATGCGCCGTTTGTCCAGGCCGACCCCGGTGCGCAGGCGGGCTCCCTTGCTTCGGCGGGCGGCCTCGCCCCGGCGGGCGGCCTCGCCCCGACGGACCCCGGTGCGCTGGCGGACGAGGCTCGATCGGCGAATTCCGGCCGCCGGAAGTTCAAGCCAGCGGTTCCTTTCCAGGACGTGGTCGATGTGCACGCCCGAGGTGCGGGTCAGCCCAGCGGAAGCCCCCGGGAACGCCAAGTGGACATGACGTGGGCAGAGCAGCGGCCGAGGGCCGGTGTGGCCGGCTCGCAGCCGCGCGTTGGTACACCTCCGGTTCAACTTCAAGGCTCACGACGCAGACCTCGGTTCCGCGGCGTAGGCAACCGTACGTGGGGAACCTCGGTGCCCGTCGCCAGCGGTCCAGTCCATGCGCCATTCGTGCGCGGTCAAATCGCCAGTGAAGACCGTGGCGCCATTGTTTCGTGCGATGGCGACTCGAGAGCGTTTGGCCCATCGCGGCAATCGATTGGCTCGTCGTGCCCTGCTGGCCCTGGGCGAGGAAATCCGTGAGGCTCGGCTCGACGCTGGCCTCAGCCAGGCGATCGTCGGTTCCGCGGCCAGCGTTTCCCACGCAAGCGTCGGTCGGATTGAACGCGGACAGCAATCGGGAGCAAGCGTCGCGCTCCTTTCGAGGATCTGCGCCGCGGTCGGCCTTGATCTCTCGCTCCGAGCCTATCCCGGCGGCGACCCGATCCGGGATGTCGCTCGGATTCGCCTTCTCGCTCGACTGCGCGAGAGAGTCGGGCCAGGTCTCACCTGGCGTACGGAAGTCCCACTCCCGATCCCGGGCGATCTGCGAGCCTGGGACGCGACCATCTCGGATGGGAGCCTCGTCCTGGCTGTGGAGGCCGAGACGCGGCTCCGCGACATCCAGGCACTCGATCGACGAATCGCCCGCAAGCGTCGGGACGGGCGGTTGGACAGAGTCATCCTCCTGGTGGCAGACACAGCGGCGAATCGGCGCGCTCTCTCGATGGCCCGAGAAGAGCTGCGCGCCAGCTTTCCGCTGGACGGTCGCACGATCCTGCCATCGCTCGTCGCAGGTCGCCTCCCGAAGGACGGCGGAATCGTCGTGTTGTAGGTCGCGATAGGACACGAGACGTTCAACGGCGCGGCTGCCGAGCCGACCGCCACCCCGGGTGATCTCGGCGTGTACGGATAGCCAATGGCAGAGCGTCTCGCTGCGCGCATAGGACCTCGGTACACGGCCAAACCGGCGTCGTGCTGGGTGGGTACGACCGCTGTCCGCTCGATTGAACACCGGGTGAGAGCCGTGCCAGGCACGCACCACGCCCGTCACGACGCCCGTCACGACGCCCGTCACTCGGCGGACTCAGCGAGGCCGGGCGGGCCTTCGAGACGGCGGCCGCGGACCCAGGCGGCCCGGACCATCGACGGGTGGGGCCGGAAGACGAGCCGGGACATGATCTCGTCGGGGTCGTCCGAGTCGATGCCCGCGACCGGAGCCACGAAGCGCGGGTCGATCGCGATCAGGTCGGCCTCCTTGCCGACCTCCAGCGAGCCGATGCGATCCTCGAGCCCGAGCGCCCGTGCGCCCTCGTAGGTGCCCATCCGGAGCCAATCCAGGGGGCCGAGGATCGGGGACGCACCAGCGCTCTCGCCCGAACCCTTGGACTCCAGCACCCGCAGCCCGCTCTGGGTGTACGCCCCGGCGCGCATGTTGGCCAGGATCGACAGCTCAGGCCCGGCCGCGACGTCCGAGCCCAACCCGATCCGGACCCCAGCCGCGCGGTACCTCGCCAGGGGCATCGCCCCCGAGGACAGGAACAGGTTGGAAGCCGGACAGTGGGCCAGCGCCGTGTCGGTCTCCGCGAGCCGGGCCAGCTCGCGTGCCGAGAGGTGGATGGCGTGGGCCAGCACCGTCCGTGGCCCCAGGCCCCCGGCCCGATCGTAGACGTCGAGGTAATCGGAGGCGTCGGGGAAAAGCCGGGCGACCTCGCGCAGCTCGTCGCGGTCCTCGGACAGGTGGGTCTGCCAATAGGCACCGGTCTGGCGGGCCAGGCTGGCCGACTCGCGCAGCATGTCGCCGCTGCAGGACACCGCGAAGCGCGGCGTGAACGCGTACTGCAGCCGGCCATCGTCGCGGCCGTGCCAGCGGGCGCACAGGTCGGCCGACTGGCGCAGGCTCGTCTCGAGAATCCGGTCGGCCGGCAGGCGCTCGTCGTAGGTCAACCGATCCATCATCACCTTGCCGATGATCGCCCGGATCCCGTGGGCCTCCGCCGCCCGGAACGCGGCCTCCAGGCTGGGCTCGAAGACCGCCCCGTACATCAACGCGGTGGTGGTTCCGGCCGCAGCCATCGCCCGGAATGCCGCCGGGGCGACGCGCTCGGCCGTCGGACCGTCGAATTCGCGCTCGAGCGGGAAGATGTAGCGATCGAGCCAGGTCAGCAGGTCGAGGCCGGCGCCGACGCCGGCGTTGGGCAGCTGCGGCAGATGCACGTGCAGGTCGACCATGCCGGGCATGACCACCAGCGGCCTGAGGTCGACCGCGACCGGCCCGTCGCCGGCCGGCCGGTCCGACCACGGTCCGACCGCCGCCATCCGCCCGGCGGCGTCCACCTCGATCGCGCCATCGGCCTCGTAGCGCGTGCCACCGCCGGCAAGCGGCGTGAGCACCCTCGCCCTCAGGACGAACGGTGGCCGATCGGGGAGCGCCGTGGCGGCGGGCACCGGCGCTGAGCCAGCCGCTGGAACGGTCATCGGGCCATCCTACGGGAGTCGACACAGCCGCAGGCGGGTCACTCGACGGCGATCGGCCGTGACCGCCCCGAGGCGCCTGGCCCACGACGAGCCCGACGCCTCGACCTCCGACGGTCGCGCGGGCCGGATCTCTGTCAGCTCGAAGCCCAGCTCGGACCATTTCGCCCCCAGGCTCCTCTCCGTCAGCCAGCCATCGAGGTCGCCCAGGCCGTCGCGTGCCTCGACCGAGACCAGGGCGTCGATGGAGCCGCTGGGGGCAAGGAGCGACACCAGCCCGGCCTGGGCCCGGGCATCGAGGCCGAGCACGCCGCCCAGGAGGGAACCCCAGGGGAAGCTGACCGTGACCCGGTCCGCTCGACCGATCAGCTCCGCTGGCGGGGCCTCGATCCCGGCGACGACGAACAGCGCGTTGGCTCGACCGCCGCGGGCCACGGGTCGGGCGGCCAGGCGCGATGCCCGGGCCATCGGCGCGGCCACCGCGTCGAGCCCCACGACGAGGGTCCCGGGGTCGCGGGCAGCGCCAAGCAGCACGGCCCGCCCGTCCCCGGTCCCGACATCGATCTCGACCCGCTCGAAGAGGGCCGCCAGATTGACGAGTTAGCCGACGTCCACCTCGAGGAGGCGTCGACCGATGAGTCTGCGCATGGTCCGGCGAGGATACACTCGACGCCGTGCCCGAGCCTCCCACCGGCCTCGACCCGCGCCTCTCGGGGGCGGCCCGACCGCCCGATCCGGGCGTGGTCGCGGTCGCCCGGCCGCGTTCGGGCGAGGACCCCTTGGCCGGGCCGCCGATCGCGATCGGGGCCACAATCGGGATCCTGGGTGGCGGGCAGCTCGGGCGCATGCTGGGGTTCGCCGCCCGGAGCCTGGGCTATCGGGTCGCGATCCTGGATCCGGATCCCGACTGCCCCGCCCGCGCCATCGCCGATCGCCAGATTCGGGCAGCCTACGACGACGTCGATGCGGCGATCGAGCTGGCCGACGGCTGCGCGGTCGTGACCTACGAGCTCGAGCACGTCGCGGCCGCTCTGGTCGCGGCCGTGGAGGAGCGCCTGCCGGTGCGTCCCGACGGGCTTGCCCTGCGGACGACCCAGGATCGCCTGGCCGAGCGGCGCTTCCTCGCGTCGATCGCGGCGCCGACCGCAGCCTGGCGCGAGGTGCGGACCCCGGCCGACCTCGAGGCGGGCGCCCTAGCCCTCGGGTTCCCGCTCCGGCTCAAGGCGGGCATCGGCGGCTATGACGGCCGGAGCCAGGTCCGGATCGCCGAAGCCGGTGGCCCGGCTGGCCTCGACGCCGCCTGGGCGGAGCTTGGCGGCGGTGCCGAGCGGACCGGCCTCCTGCTCGAGTCGGAGCTGGACTTCGCCGCCGAGCTCTCCGTGGTCCTGGCCCGCGACCTGGTCGGGGGCGTGGTCGCGTACCCGCCGGCCGCCAACCGCCATGACCGGGGCATCCTGGTCGAGTCGGTCGCACCCGCTCCGGCCCCGCTGATCGGAGCCGTGGCGGACGAGGCGACCGAGCTGGCGGTCCGGATCGCGGTCGCCCTCCGGCTGGTCGGGACCCTGACCGTCGAGCTCTTCCTCCTGCGCGACGGCTCGATCGCCGTCAACGAGCTGGCCCCGCGCGTCCACAACAGTGGCCACTGGACGATCGAGGGCGCCGCGACGAGCCAGTTCGAGCAGCACATCCGGGCGATCTGCGGCCTGCCCCTCGGCTCGGCGGCGCCCCACGGGCCGACGGCCATGGTCAACCTGCTCGGCAGTGGCCCAGCGCGTGAGGCGCGCCTGGATGGAGCCGAGGCCGCCCTGGCCGACCCGCTCGTTCATCTCCACGTCTACGACAAGCGCCAGGTCTTCGAGCGTCGCAAGATGGGCCACCTGACGGTCGCCGGTGCCGCGACGCCGGACGAGGCGCTCATTCGAGCCCGGACGGCCCTCGACCACCTGCGCTGGGCATAGCAACGCGGCCCCCCGGCGACCGCGTGCAGTCAGCCACTAGAATCGGCCGGCGTATCCCGATCGTCGTCCGGAGGATTCCCTCGATGGCCCAGCCCCACCGCGTCACCGTCATCCCCGGCGATGGCGTCGGCCCGGAGGTCGTTCGCTCGGCGGTCCGCATCATCGCGGCCGAGGGCGTCCCGATCGAGTGGGAGGAGGCCGAGGCCGGCGCCGAGGTGTTCAAGCGCGGCGACACGAGCGGGGTTCCCGCGGAGACGCGCGAGTCGATCGAGCGCACCGGGGTCGTCCTCAAGGGCCCGCTGGAGACGCCGGTCGGGTTCGGCGAGAAGAGCGCCAACGTGACCTTGCGCAAGCTGTTCGAGACCTATGCCAACGTCCGGCCCGCCCGCGAGCTGCCGGGGGTGCCGACCCGCTACGCCGGCGAGGGGATCGACCTGGTCGTCATCCGCGAGAACGTCGAGGACCTCTATGCCGGGATCGAGCACATGCTCACGCCGGACGTCGCCCAGTGCCTCAAGGTCATCAGCCGCAAGGGCTCCGAGAAGGTGATCCGCTACGCCTTCGAGCTGGCCCGTCGGGAAGGGCGCGAGAAGGTCACCTGCGCCACCAAGGCCAACATCATGAAGTTGACCGAAGGGCTGTTCAAGGCGGTCTTCGAGGAGCTTGGCCCGGAGTACCCGGAGATCGCCCCTGAACACCTGATCATCGACAACGTCGCCCATCAGTTGGCCAAGGACCCGGGCCAGTTCGACATCCTGGTCACGACCAACCTCAACGGCGACATCATCAGCGACCTCGCCTCGGGCCTGGTCGGCGGATTGGGCTTCGCCTCGTCGGGCAACTACGGCGACCGGGTGGCCATCTTCGAGGCCGTCCACGGTTCGGCCCCGAAGTACGCCGGCAAGGACGTGATCAACCCGACCGCGCTCATCCTCAGCGCGGTGATGATGCTCCGTCACCTGGGCGAGGCCAGGGCCGCCGACCGGATCGAGGATGCCGTGCTCCGCACGCTCGAGGACGGCCGGGCGATGACCCAGGACCTGGTCCGGCAGTCGGGCGGCGACATCCACACGGCGGCGTCGACGACGGGCTTCACCGACGCGGTCATCGCCAATCTGGGCCAGCGACCGGTCGCGCTCCCGGCGCGGCGACACCGACCGGCCGGCAAGTCGCCGGCGCCCATGCCCGCCTGGTCGTATTCCCCCGAGCGCTACGAGCGGATCGACCGGCGGACCGTGGGCCTCGACATCTTCATCGCCACGTGGGTCCCGCCGGAGGTCATCGGTCCCGAGCTCGAGCGGCTCGCCGGCGAGATCTTCCGGCTGGAGTTCGTCGAGAGTCGCGGGACCAAGGTCTACCCGTCAGCCGGCCTGCGAACCGACCCCGTGGGTCTGCTTCGGGCCAGGTTCGTGTCCCTCGCCGAGGCCGGGGCCGCAGATGCCGAGCTGCTCGAGCTCCAGGCTCGAGTCGCCGCCCGCCACCCCGGCTGGACCCACGTGGAGAAGCTTCATGTGTTCGACGGCGTCGAGGGCTTCACCATGGCGCAGGGCCAGTAGGTGGTCCCGTCCGGCGCGCCCGTCCTGGTCGGGGTGGTCGGTGGCAGCCGCTCGGATTTCCCGATCTTGGAGAAGGCGGCCGCGCTGCTGACCGAGCTCGCGATCGCCAACGAGCTGCGGGTCGTGTCGGCCCACCGGACGCCGGACCTGCTGTACCGCTACGCGGAGGAGGCGCCGGCGCGGGGGATCCGGGTCATCATCGCCGGGGCCGGCGGTGCGGCGCATCTGCCCGGGATGCTCGCGGCAAAGACGATCCTGCCCGTGATCGGCGTCCCGATCCCGACCCGCGACCTGGGCGGTCTCGACTCGCTCCTGTCGATCGTCCAGATGCCGCGCGGCGTGCCCGTCGCGACCGTGGCCATCGGCAACGCCGAGAACGCGGCCCTGCTTGCCGCCGAGATCCTGGCCCTGTCCGACCCGGCGCTGTCCCGGCGCGTGGGCGACTATCGGGCGGCCCAGACCCAGGCCGTGCTCGAGGATGAGTCCAACCGGGGCTAGCGGCGAGGACGAAACCAACCGCGGCGAACCGCGACCGCGAACGCCCGCGCTCAGGCTGGCGATCTGGATTGCGCCTGGCGCCGCTCGGCGAAGTGGAGCCCGAGATCGAGCAGCGTCTTGAGCGCGACCAGGATCACCACCGCGGCCTCCGGCGCGCCGGTCGTCGAGATCGCGATGGCCCCGACGATGATCGTGACGTGGAGGACGATCAGGCGACCGTAGGGCGCGAACATCTGGCCCGCCGTCGAGGTATGGAGGTACTCGCCCCGACCGATGTAGTTGAGTCGGTACGACAGACCGTGACTCACGAACAGCGCGAACAGGGCCACAAGGATCGTCCAGGCCGACGGACCGCCCGTCGGCGCGCCCGATTCGACGCTGAATGCGCCGGCCGCGAAGGCCAGCACGAAGACCCCGTGGACGGTCCAGAAGATCCCATAGTGGAGGCTGAAGAACCCGATCAAGCCGGCCTTGCTGGCGTCCTCCGCCGGGCGGCCGTTGAAGGTCATCTGGAACCGCCCCGGGAGGTAGGGTCCGCCAGCCCGCCACATCTTCAGGACGTTGAAGACGCCCACCACCCCGTTCTCGAGCCAGTACACGATCAGAATCGTCCACACGTTCCAGCCGAAGAACAGGACGCCGACGAGGGGGACCAGGTTGGCGACCACCAGCGCGACGGCGGCCATCGTCCAGGTCGACGTCCGGTACAGGGCGAACCAGCGCTCCATGTGCGGATGCTAGCGAACGGCTCGGGCTACGATGCCCCCATGGACGACCCCAGGTACGAGCCAGGGATGCCCGTGCTCGACCGCCAACCGGTCCGCGAGTCGAACTTGCCGGCCAGCCTCCAGGGCCTCCCGCCCAGATCCGTGCCCGAGCTCCGGCCGACGCCCCTCCAGCGCCACTACATCTCGTTGTCGGTGGTCGGTCTGCTGTGCGGAACCGTGGCGATCAGCGCGGTCGAGCTGGGCGTCCCACCGAGCAGCCCGCTGGTCAAGCTGTGTCTCCTCGTGGGAGCGCCGCTGCTGATCCTGACCACCGCCGACGCCGCCCTGCGGATCTGGCGCTCGGCCTGGGCCTGGATGCCCGTGAACCCCGGGCGCGGGGCGTTCCGGCTGGCCTGGTTCGCCCTGACGGTCGTGCTGCTGGCCGTGCTGTTCGGCCTGGCCTGGCTCGTGTTGAGCGCATGAGCCCGACCGCACGCGGCCACGACGATCCGGTCGCCCGAGGACCCGACGGTCGCTCGACCGACATCCCATCGGGGGGCGGTGTCCCGGCTTGGGTCGGCGCCGGACTGAACCACTGCTCGCGCTGTGGCGAGGCGTTGGTGTACGGACCGCTCGACGGCGAGGACCGGCACCGGCTGGCCTGCCCCGGCTGCGGTCACATCGCCTACGTCAACCCGCGCCTGGTGGCGACCACCCTGCCGATCACCGGGGCCGGCGAGGTGATCCTGATCCGGCGCGGCATCGAGCCAGCGATCGGGGCCTGGGCCCAGCCGGGAGGCTTCCTCGAGGTCGACGAGACCGTCCACGAAGCGGCCATTCGCGAGACGCTCGAGGAGACCGGCCTGGTGGTCGAGCCCGGACCGATCATCGGGCTCTACTCGCGCCTCGAGGCGGTCGTGGTCGTGGTGGTCTTCGAAGCCAGGGTGGTTGGCGGTCTGGCCCATCCGACGGCCGAGGCCAGCGAGATCCAGGCCTTCGCGCCGGCGGCCATCCCATGGGACGGGATCGGCTTCAAGACGACCTACTTCGCCCTCGTCGATTGGCTGGCGCTGCGCCACCCGGACCTGGATCCCGGGCCGCCGCCCGCCTGGCGAGGCTGGCAGGGCTGACCCGCCGAATCAGTCCAGGTCGACGAACACGTTCTTGGTCTCCGTGTAGAGCTCGACGGCGTGCATTCCGAGCTCGCGCCCGATGCCCGACATCTTGTAGCCGCCAAACGGGGCCTCGGTATGGACCGAGCTGTTCGAGTTGACGCTCAGGACGCCCGCCTGGAGGCCCTTGGCGGTGCGCAGGGCCCGGCCGATGTCCCGGCTCCAGATCGAACCCGACAGCCCGTAGGGCGTGGCGTTGGCCAGCCGGACGGCCTCCTCCTCGGTGTCGAAGGGAATGATCGATACGACCGGTCCGAAGATCTCCTCACGCGCGATGCGCATGTCGTTCGAGACCCCGGCGAAGACCGTGGGCAGCACGTACATTCCGTCGGCCAGGGCCGGATCGTCCGGAGCGCTCCCGCCGACGAGCAGCTCGGCGCCCTCCTCCTGGCCGATGCCGATGTAGTCGAGGACTCGGTCGCGCTGGCGGGGATGGACCATCGGCCCGACCTCGGTCGCATCCTGGGACGGATCGCCAACGACGACCCGGCGTGTCGCCTCGACGAACAGCTCGACGACCTGGTCGTGGACCGCCCGCTCGACGAAGATCCGGCTCCGGGCGCAGCAGTCCTGGCCGCAGTTGTCGAAGACCGCGTAGGGCGACTCTCGGGCGAACTTGTCGAGGTCGGCGTCGGCGAACACGATGTTGGGGCTCTTGCCACCCAGCTCCAGGCTGATCTTCTTCACGTTGGTGGCGGCCAGGCGCATGATCTCCTGACCCGTGGTGGTCTCGCCGGTGAAGGCGACCTTGCCGATCCCGGGATGTCCGGCGATCGCGGCGCCCGCCGATCCGCCCGGACCGGTGACCACGTTGACGACACCCGCCGGGAAGCCGGCCTCGAGGGCCAGCTCGCCGAGGCGGATCGCGCTGAGGGGCGTCCAGCTGGCCGGCTTGAGGACGCACGTGTTGCCGGCGGCGAGGGCCGGTCCGAGCTTCCAGCTGGCCATCAGGATCGGGAAGTTCCAGGGCACGATCAGACCGACCACGCCGATCGGCTCGCGCAGGGTGAAGTCCAGCCCGGGCTTGCTGACCGGGATCGTCTCGCCAAAGACCTTGTTGGCGGCCCCCGCGTAGTACTCGAAGACGAGGCTGGTCCCGAGCGCCTCGCCGCGTGCACCCGAGATCGGCTTGCCCACGTTGCGGCTCTCGAGCCGGGCCAGCTCCTCGAGGTTGGCCTTGACCAGCGCCGAGAGCTTGGCCAGGGTTCGACCGCGCTTGCTGGCCGACCAGCTCGACCAACCCTTGGGGTCGTCGAACGCCCGCCGGGCGGCCTCGACCGCGCGGTCGACATCCTCCTTGCCGCCCAGCGGGGCAGTGGCCATGACCCGGCCCGTCGACGGATCGAGGACATCGAACGTCTGGCCGTCGGCCGCGTCGACGGCCTGGCCGCCGACGATCATCTTGGCGGCGATCTGGGCTGGAGCGGCCTGCGGCTCGGTCGTCATCGTCGGGTCCTCGGACGGGCTGGATGGTTACGTGTCGGCGGCTTGGGAGGCACCGATGATACCTCCGGATGGGGCGCTCTCCGGTTGCCGACGCGGCGGACTATTCCGCCCGGTCGGGCGAGCTCGGGCCGATCTCCCGCTCGGCGGTCTGGATGAGCTCCCCGATCTGGGCCCGGAGCGGCTCGGCCAGGGCGGCGCCACCGAACGCGGACAGGCTCCCGGACAGCTCGAGCGAGAGCGAATAACGGACCCGGGAGCGGTTCGGCCCGAGCGCCTCGATGTCGAACGGGATGGAGGCCACGAACGATCCGCCCAGCCCGCGCGGCCGACCCTCGAGGAGGAGCCGCAGGTGGCGCGGTCGATCGGCGTCGAGGAGCGTGGCCTCGACGTCCGAGCGGATGGTCATGAACCGGACCTTCGACGCGATGACCGCCTTGAACCGATCGGGAGCCTCGCGGACGATCGATTCGCAGCCGGGCAGGATCCGGGCCAGTGCGTCCGGGTCGTCGAGCATCGCCCAGATCGCCTCGGGGCTGGCGCCGACCTCGACGGTGTCGACGACCGGGTCGGTCATGGCGGGTCGGCGGGGACGATGGCAACCACGGCGGCCTTCGTGACCTCGACCTGCTCGACATGACCGACCGTGGGAGCCCCGTCGACCGGCACGGCGGGCAGAGTCGTCTCGGCCGCGCGCTCCGCCGCGAACATCGCCGCCCCGATGGTGCCCGCGTCATTGCGCAGCTGGGCGGGGACGACCGGGACGCGCACGGTCAGGTAGGGGATGAACTTGTCGGGGTTCTTGCTGACGCCCCCGCCCAGGATGAACAGGCGCGGGCTGAACAGCCGGTCGATGGCGATGAGGTGCTCGTCCAGGTCGGCCGCCCAGGCTTTCCAGGACAGGCCGCGGCGAACCCGGGCGGCGGCCGCCGAGCGGCGTTCGGCGTCGCGCCCGCGGATCTCCATGTGGCCGAGCTCGGTGTTCGGAACGAGCACGCCGTCGACGAACAGCGCCGAGCCCACGCCGGTCCCGAGGGTCAGCACGAACACCGTCCCGCGTTCGCCGCGACCGGCTCCGAAGCGCATCTCGGCGACCCCGGCCGCGTCGGCGTCGTTGACCACCGTGACGTCGCGGATCAGCGCCCGCTGGAACTCGGTGGCGGCCGGGAAGTCGATCCAGCCGGGATCGATGTTGGCCGCGGTACGGGTCTCGCCTTCGATGACGACGCAGGGGACGCCCACCCCGACCGGGACGGTCGCTCGGTCGCCGGCCTCGGGGACGGCCCGGACGATGCGCCGGACCAGCCGCGCCGTGGAGGCCACCACCGCGTGAGGAGTGGAGGGCACCGGGGTCGCGACCCGCAGGCGGTCGCCGCGCAGGGTGCCGGTGGTGAGGTCGACCGCGCCGGCCTTGATCCCGCTGCCGCCGATGTCAATCCCGATCGCCAGCTCGGTCACGGTCGCCTGCCTAGAAGTAGTTGACGGTGATGCCGCCGTCCACGACCAGCTGGGCGCCGTTCGTCCAGCGCGACTCATCGGAGGCGAGGTAGATCGCCATGTACACGATCTCCTCGGGCTTGCCAAAGCGACCAGTCGGGTTGCGGGCGAGGCGGATGCGCTTGGCCTCTTCGTCCTTGACCAGCCACTCCATCAGGAGTGGGGTCTCGACCGGCCCGGGACAGATCGCGTTGGTGCGCACGCCGTTGGGGCCGAACTGGACCGCCATGCTGCGGGTCAGGGACAGCAGCGCTCCCTTGGAGGCGGTGTAGGCATCCTGGGGCACGGAGCATCCGACCAGCGCCACGAAGCTGGCGATGTTGATGACCGAACCGCCACCCTGGGCGACCATCTGCGGGATGGCGAACTTGCAGCCGAGGAATACGCCCCGGACGTTGACGGCCATGACCTGGTCCCAGACGTCGACCTCGGTGTCGATCACCGAGTGATCGGCCTCGGGCATGATCCCGGCGTTGTTGTAGAGGACGTCGACCCGACCGTAGGTCGCCACGGCGTGATCGACCATCGCCCGGGCGTCGGCTTCCTTCGACACGTCGACCTTGACGAACGAGGCCTCCCCGCCGGCCTCCTGGACCAGCCGGACGGTCTCCCGACCGGCCGTCTCGCTGAACTCGGCGGCGACCACCCGGGCGCCTTCGGCCGCGAACATCAGCGCCGCGGTCCGGCCCATTCCGCCCCCGGCGCCGGTGATGATCGCCACCTTGTCCTGGAGTCGCATCGGTCCTGCGGTCCCTTTCCCTGTGCGCCCGACGATCGCGCAAGCCTACAGGCTCAGCCCCGACCGGACCTCGGTCAGGAACGCTCGAGATAGCGCTGGCGATCCCATGGATGGACGATCGCGTCGTAGGTCTCCTGCTCCACCCGGGCCGCGTTGAGGTAGTGGGCGACGACATCCTCGCCGAAGATCTCCAGCGCGGCCTCCGAGCGCTCCAGGGCCTGGATCGCCTCCCACAGCGCGCGGGGCATCCGATCGCAACCGGTCGCGACGTAGCCGTTGCCCTTGTACTCGGCCGGCGGCGCGATCTTGTGCCGGATCCCGTACAGCCCGGCGCCGACGAAGGCGGCGTAGGTCAGATAGGCGTTCATGTCGCCGCCCGGGAAGCGACACTCCACGTGGAGTGACGGACCGTCACCCACGACCCGGAAGCCGGTCGTCCGGTTGTCCCGTCCCCAGACCACGTTGACCGGCGCCCACGATGCCACGGCGAAGCGCTTGTACGAGTTGATGTTCGGGGCGAAGAAGATCGCCAGCTCCCGGGCCAGCTTCATCATCCCGCCCATGAAGAAGCTCATCGTTTGCGACATGCCGTAGGGCGCCTTGGACTTGGGGTCATGGGTGAGCGAGGTCGACCCGTCTTCGCTCCAGAGGCTCATGTGGAGGTGGCCTGACGATCCCGTCCAGGAATGATCGGGCTTGGCCATGAACGTGATCCCCCAGCCGTTGAGGTAGGCGATCTCCTTGGCACCGTGCTTGAACAGGACGCTCCGGTCGGCCGACTCGAGGACCTCGTCGTAGCGGATGTTGACCTCGTGCTGGCCGGGCGCGGCCTCGCCCTTGCTGAACTCGATCGGGATCCGGGCCTCGGTCATCTGGTTGCGCAGGAGGCGGTGGAGCGGCTCGGCCTTGGTTGCCTGGAGCAGGTGGTAGTCCTCGTTGTATGAGCCGAATCGCTCCGGTGGCGCGAAACCCTTGCGGGCCATGTCGTCCCAGCTGTCACGCAGGACGTAGT
>JAXDKT010000084.1:0-10877 GCA_034666965.1 Chloroflexota bacterium
AGTGGGTCAAGTGTGGGGCACAACCGCTCAGACCGGGTGGCGCAACGATGAAGTCGACATAACCTCACCGCCCCGACCGTCGTTCGGCCCCGCTCGGCGGTGGATCGGGGAGTGTACCGGGGGTGCACCGTCGGCCGTCGCGCGACTCGTCGGTGGCGCGGTTGTCGGGCCGGATGCTATCCTCGGCCCCCAATCCCTACCCCATTCGTCGGAATTCGCCCCAGGTGTGCAGACCGTGACCGTCTCCCCGACCAGCGCCGCGCCCGGGTCCCTGGTCCTGCGTCCCGCTCCTGCCGGCCTTCCCGAGGCGGAGCCGCGACCGCCAACGATCGCCAGCACCGGCGACCCGTTCACGACCGTACGCATCCTGCAGCTCGTTGCCCGCATCGAGCGTGGACGGCCGGCCCGCGTCGCCGACCTCGTGGCGGCGCTCAACGCTCGCCACCTCGATTGGGCTTTCAGCCCGATGGTCGTGACGGACACCCTCGTCCAGCTCCAGTCGAACTGGATGGCCGACTATCGCAACGGCTCAGGGATCGTGATCGAGGACGGTCCCCACGGCCCGACCATCAGCCTCGAGGATTCGAGCCGGGTCGATCCCTGGATCGTGCGCCAGGTGGAGCGCGAGATCGGCGCCTGCCAGGCGGCCTTGACCGACTTCAGCCGGCGAGACGGAAGCGGCTTCGATGACTGACCGACAATGCGCGCTGCGGAGCGGAGCGCTGGGCCGATGCACGTGTCCGGGGCGGGACCGGCACGACCTGCCGGCCGCCCGCCCGACACGCTGATCCCGCCCTCACGTCCCCGAGCACCCGCAAGGAGAACCCAATGACCGTTCCCGGCTACGCCAGCGACCGCGTCCTCGTCGACGCGGACTGGGCCAAGGCCCATCTCGACGACCCGAGCGTCCGTTTCGTCGAGGTCGACGTCGACACCACCGCCTACAGCCAGGGCCACATCCCCGGCGCCGTCGGTTGGGATTGGACGAGCCAGCTGTCGGACGGCGTCCGGCGCGACCTCGCCAGCCGGGCCGATTTCTCCGCCCTGCTGTCGCGGAGCGGGATCGGACCGGCCACGACCATTGTCCTGTACGGCGACAACAACAACTGGGTCGCCGCATTCGCCTACTGGCAGCTCAAGCTGTTCGGTCACGACGACGTCCGGATCATCAACGGCGGGCGCAAGTACTGGCTCGACCACGGGCTCCCGATCACGACCGACGAACCGAGCCACTCCGAGACCGGCTATCAGCTCCCCGAGCCCGACTTCGCTTTGCGGGCCTACCGCGACGACATCCTGCCGCGCCTGGGCGATGCCGAGCTGGCCCTCGTGGACGTCCGCTCACCGGCCGAGTACAACGGCGAGATCATCGCCCCGCCGGGCATGAGCGAGACCGCCCAGCGGCCCGGTCGGATCCCCGGTGCCGCGTCCATCCCCTGGGGCCAGACGGTCCGCGAGGACGGCACGTTCAAGAGCCCGGAGGAGCTCAAGGCGCTGTACGAGGCCAAGGGCGTGACACCCGACAAGGACGTCATCGCCTACTGCCGGATCGGCGAGCGGTCGAGCCACTCCTGGTTCGTGCTCCACGAGCTGCTCGGCTACCAGCGCGTACGCAACTACGACGGTTCCTGGACCGAGTGGGGCAGCCTCATCGGCGTGCCGATCGAGAAGCCGGTCCTGGTTCCGGCCGGCTAGGCTCGTCCGCCGCAGCTGGCGGCCGAGGTGGCGGCATCGGGCGGCAGACAGGACGCCCTCGTCGGGTCACCTATCATCGCCCGGTGACCGCCACTCACCCCCCTCTTCCTCGGGATCGCGACCCGTTCGACCTCCGGAACAGCGCCTTCGGCGTCCAGCTGGAACGTCGCCCGGACCTCGATGGGCTGGCGCCGATGGACGTCGCGGAGCGGTTCCGCGATCTGCCTGGCCTGGCCCTGCTCGAGAGCGCGCGTCCCGGTCGCAAGGCGCGCTGGTCCTTTCTGAGCGCAGATCCGGTGGCGCTCCTCACGGCGCCGAGTGCCGGGCGGGACCCGTTCGCCGAGGCTCGCCGGCTGGTGGCCAGGCTGAACCCCGGGTCGACGCCAACGGCCTGGACTGACGAGACGACGCCACCGTTCCTGGGCGGGCTGGTGGGCTACCTCGCCTATGACCTGGGTCATGCTCTGGAACGGCTCCCCACGATCGCCAGCGACGACCAGGCCCTGCCCTCGCTGCGGCTGGGCCTCCACGACTGGGTGATCGCCTTCGATCGCCGGGACGGGCGCGCCTGGCTGGGCGGTCGAGCCCTCGATGGTGACGGCCGCCGGCTGGGTCGGCGCCTGGCAGCGGTAAGGGAGCACCTCGAACACCCGTCGGACTGCCGCCCGCCGAAGACCGGCGTCCAACCGGAACCGCTGCTCTTCCGGTCCAGCGTCGATCGCCGGGCGTACGAGGCCGGGGTGGAGGCGATCCGGTCGGCGATCGCCCGCGGCGACATCTACCAGGCCAATCTGACCCGCCGCCTGAGCACGCCGTTCAGCGCCGACCCGTGGCCGTTGTACCGGGCCCTGCGGACCGGCGATCCGGCGCTGTTCGCGGCCTATCTCGACCTCGACGTCGAGGACCCTTCGCGAGGCACGGGCCGGCGCGCGATCGTGTCCGCGTCGCCCGAGCCGTTCCTGTCGGTCGACCGATCGGGCCGAGTGGCGACCGACCCGATCAAGGGCACCCGTCAGCGCGGCGCGAACCCCGAGGAGGACCGGATCCTCGCCTCCGAGTTGTTGGCCAGCGCCAAGGATCGGGCCGAGAACGTGATGATCGTCGATGTCCTGCGCAACGATCTCGGGCGGGTCTGTCGACCCGGTTCGATCCGCGTCGAGCGCCTCTGCCGGCTGGAGCGGACCGCAGCGGTGCAGCACCTCGTGTCGACCGTGACCGGACGGCTCGCGCCGGGGCGCGACGCGTTCGACCTGCTCGCCGCGAGCTTCCCCGGCGGGAGCATCACCGGGGCCCCCAAGATCCGGGCGATGGAGATCCTGGAGGGCCTGGAGCCGGTCCGTCGCGGCCCGTACACGGGAGTTGCCCTGTGGCTCGGACCGGACGGTGCGATGGCCTCGTCGATCCTCATCCGGACCCTCGTCGCCGACGGGACCCAGCTGTCCCTCAACGTCGGTGGCGGGATCACCTGGCGGAGCGACCCCGTCGCCGAGTGGGACGAGACGGAGGCCAAGGCCCGTGGGCCGCTCCGCGCGATCGGTGGCCGGGAGATCGCTTGAGGTGTCCCGGATCTGGCTCGACGGTCGCCTGGTCGATGCGACCGCTCCGCACCTGAGCGTCTACGACCGCGGCTTCCAGCTCGGCGACGGAATCTTCGAAACGGCGCGAGCCCGGCGCGGCGTGGTGATCGAGCTCGACGACCACCTCGAGCGCTTGCGCCAGAGCGCGACGGCGCTGGCGATCCGCCTGCCGGTCGATGACGCCGCGATGGTCGCCGGGATCGACGCGCTTCTCGAAGCCGAGGGATTGGCAGGCTCGGGCCTCGATGGGCAGCCACTCGGCGATGCGGCCCTGCGGATCACCGTCAGCCGCGGGCCCCTCGGGCGGCGTGGGCTGCTTCCGCCCGGGTTCGACGAGGTCCCGGCCACGATCGCGATCCAGGTCTGGCCATACGCGCCCCCGCCGGCTGAGGTCGTGGCCCGGGGCATCCGGGCGATCTCGAGCGCGGTCCGGCGCGACCCACACTCGCCCCTGGCGGGGATCAAGTCGACCTCGCGGGCGGACTACGTGTATGCCAAGCTCGAGGCCGCGCGAGCCGGTGTCGATGACGCCCTGTTCCTGACCACCGATGGCGCGATCAGCGAGGGCACGACCGCGAACGTCTGGCTCGTCGCCGGTCGGACCCTGGTCACGCCACCGCTCGGCGCGGCGGTACTGCCCGGCACGACCCGGACCTGGCTCTTGGCCAACACGCCGGAGCTCGGCCTCGAGCCGCAGGAGTCGGATATCTCGCCGGACCGATTGATCGCCGCCGACGAGGCCTTCCTGTCATCGAGCGTGGCCGGCATCGTGCCCCTGACCGCCTTCGACGGTCGGACCGTCGGGAACGGCCGACCCGGGCCGTGGACCGCGAACCTCCGGGCCGCTCGCGAGGCGGCCATCGACGCCCAGGGCCGGGCTGGACGATGACCCGGGCGGAGCTCATCGGGCGCACCCGCCGACTCGTCGCCGAGGGTGAGCGGCTGGTCGCGAACCCATCGCTCCAGGGTCTCCAGGTCTGGCTCCAGCTATCGGACGAGCTGCTCAGCTCGGCCTGGGGGACGATGGATCGCTACCACCTGTCGTGGCTCCTGGTCGGCAAGCCCCAGGTCACCATTCGTGGCCGGCCGATGACGCCCGACGAGGAGGCCGCCTACGTCCGCGAGGTCGCCCGGCAGAAGACGGCGGCGCTGCGGATGAGCCTCGACGCGGCTGAGCGCCAGGGCATGCCGTTTCTGGGCGAGAACGGTGTCGAGCACCGTGGCACGAGCGATGACGGAGACGGTGGGCCGGCTCGACCCGTTGACGGCGAGCCGCGCGGATGACCGCCGCCGCCACAGTGCCAGCGGTCGGCGGGGAACGCCTGGTCCCGGCGCCCGACCCGATCGCCCGCGACTACCTGCTGCTGGCGCTCCGCCTCGACCAGCGGATCCCCGGCCTTGTCGACGGCTATTTCGGTCCGGCCGATCTCAAGGCTCAGGTCGACATGGAGCAGTTCCGTGCTCCGCCCGCGCTGGTCGCCGAAGCCAGCGCGCTGCTCGGTCGCCTGGAGGAGGAAGTCGCCGACCCGACCCGGAGGGCCTGGCTACGGGTCCAGCTGATCGCCCTGGAGACCCACGCCCGGGTCCTCGCCGGCGAGCAGCCACCCTACCTCGATCTCGTACGGCGCTGCTTCGACGCCGAGCCGGTCCGGCGTGGTGACGCCGCCTTCGCGTCGGCGGCTGCCGAGCTCGACCGCCTCCTGCCCGGCTCAGCTCCGCTCCGCGATCGGCTGGCCGCGTGGGACGCTCGGACGATCGTTCCGGTCGACCGGCTGGAGAGCATCGTCGAGTGGCTCGTCGGCGTCGTCCGGGAACGCTCCGTCGCGCTGTTCGGCGCGCCCGACGGGGAGTCGCTGCGGGTGTCGCTGGTCACCGGACAGCCGTGGTCGGGCTACAACTGGTACGACGGCGGCCGCCGCTCGCGGGTGGACATCAACACGGACCTGCCGGTCCGTGTCTCGGATCTGATCGGTCTGGTGACCCACGAGACGTATCCGGGCCATCATCTCGAGCACGCTTGGCATGAAGCCGTTCGCGTGGACCAGCGCGCGGAGCTCGAAGCGAGCGCCCTGCTCATCAATACGCCCGAATGTCTGATCAGCGAGGGCCTGGCCGAGGTCGGCCGTCGCTTCGCCGTGCCCCCGTCGAGCGAGCCCGATCTCGTGGTCGAGCTCTTCGACCGGTCGGGCCTCGGCCCGCGGTCGGACCCGGCGACCCGGAGCGCGATGGCCGAGCAGGCTGTCCGGATCCGCGCGGCGCGGGCGGGCCTGGGCCCGGCGGCGGTCGACGCGGCGCTCATGGTCCACGTCGACGGACTCGATCGAGCGGTCGTCCGCTCGTGGCTGGAACGGGTCGCTCTGATGACGCCCGAGCGTGCCGAGAAGCGCCTCGACTTCATCGAGCATCCGCTCTGGCGGACCTACGTCTTCGTGTACACCGAGGGCGCGGCCCTGCTCGAGCGCTGGCTGGCGGCCGTTCCCGCCGAGGGCGCGGCCGCGCGCTTCAGGCGCCTATTGGTCGAGCCGCTGACCCCCTCGGCGATCGTCGCGGAGCTCGCCTCGGGCTAGCGCTTGGAGTCCTTCATCGAGCCGGTCAGCTTCGTGCCGTCGACCGTGCCCAGGAAGCACGTGATCTCACGGTCCCCCCGGTTCCAGCCGCTCTCGACCGGGGTGTAGGCCAGATAGGTCAGGCTCGACTGGTCTTCGGCGATGCCGACATAGCCGGCGAATGCAGCCGAGCACTTCTCCACGAGGAATGCGTCAAAACCGGTCTGGCCGGGGAAGGTCGCATCGCCGCTGGTCGGAAACACCATCGTCTCGATCACCTCGTACAGGTGAGGCTCCGAGCACGGGTGGTGCTGGACGTCCTTGATCTCGGCCGCGCTGGCGCCGGCCGTGATCGGGTCGTCGAAGCAGTCGCCGGGCTTGAGATCCGCAGCGTTGCCCGAAATCCGATCGCGGAAGAGGAAGCCGACCACCAGGACCACCACGATGATGGCCGGGATGATCAGCCGCGGAAGCAGCCCGAAGCGTCCCGTGCGTCCGGTCGCGCCTCCCGCCGACCCGTCGGCCGGGGTCACGCCGGTGGGCGTCCAGCCGCCGCTGGATGGCTCGACGCTCGGCTCGACTCCGCCCGGGGTCCCATCGGGCGGCATGTTCTGGCTCATGTGGCCCTCCCCGCTCCCTCGGTCGCCCCAACCCTGCGATCGGTGCGTTCCGCGGTCAGGGTAGCAGGGCCCCATCGCCGTTCATGACATCTCAGGGCCGGGTCAGGACGGTGGCGGCTCGTCGGGGACCATCTCCATGACGAAGACGACCCGGTCCTCGCCCTCGCCGTCGTACGCGGGGTAGGCCGGCGTGCCGTACAGCCGTTGGGTGCCGGGCCCGCTGTCGATCCGAAAGCCGATGGCCTGATGGAAGCCGACCGAGGCCCGATTGCCCGGCCAGGTGATCGCCTTGATTCGTCGGACGCCCCGGGTGGAGACGTCGGCGATGAACGCGTCGTAGAGCGCGCGTCCGAGCCCGCGCGTCCGGAGATTTGGATCGGCGGCGATCATGTGGACGTAGGCGGTGTCCGGGTCGTCGGGGCTGACGAAGCCGACCAGGAAGCCGGCCAGTCGGCCGCCCTCGACCTCGGCGATCCAGGAGGTCCCCGTGAAGTGCCGGAACCACAGTCGGGGCAGCAGGTCGTGCAGGCGACGTCCGCCCCACCAATCGTCGACCACGGCGATCACCGTCGGATGGTCGGCCTCCACCGGGCGTCGCAGCCGGATCCCGGCGGGAAGCGGCGCGGAGGTGGGCCGCCCCGCGTCGCTCAACGAGCGGACCACCAGGCCGTCAGGGTGCCAAGCATGAACTCGAGCGCGACGATCGGTACCCCATAGGCCTGCACGAGGTACTCGCCGAGGGGCAGGTCGCCACCCTCCAGACCAGCCACCAGCCAGATCGTCAGGATCGCGGCGCTGAGCGCCACCAGGAAGATCACCACCGAGACCAGGCTGCGGGCGGGCGCGCTCAGGCTGCCGGCGGCACCCGCCCGCACGAACAGCGCGATGAAGCGACCGGCAAAGACCGCCGCGACCACGAGGCCGGCGCTGAAGCTGAAGACGATGCCGAGGACCAGGAAGGCGGCCACCCCGACGATCGCCCCGACGATGCCCAGCGCGATCGCTCGCATCGGGCTGCCGGTGGTGACCGTCGTCCCGGCCGGCGGGCCTGTTCCGCGCCATGCTCCGGGAGCGCGTTCGAGACGCCGCTGGCCGAGCGGCGGACCGGTCTCGCCGGGGATCGGGCCGGATCCGGCGAAATCCCGCGACCCGTTCGGCTCGGTCGGTCCGGTGTCGGTCGGGCGGGGCTCACCCGCTCCGGTGTCGGTCGGTCCGGTCATCCCGGCCATCGTAGCGGCGGGGTTGGGCCGCCGCCGCGTGCGCTAGACTCTCCGATCGTGAGCCATCCCTCCCTGGGCCTGCCACCGCCCGACATGACCGCCGGCTTCCCCGATGCGGCCGGTCGCCTGGCCCAGGCCCGTGAGCGTGTGGCCGCGCGCGCTCTCGAGGTGGCGCTGGCCGCCGACCTCACCCTCCGCGAGCGTTATGACGAGGTGGGGTTGCGCCTGCTCCTGCGAGGCGCTGCCGGTGCCGTTGACCAGCTGGCCAAGTCGCTGGCCAGCGACGATCCGGGCTTCGTGAGTGCCTGGGCCGACCAGGTAGCACCGATCTACCGGCGCCGACGCGTGCCAATGGACGACCTGATCGGGCTGGCCGAGGGCCTCCGGCTCGCGACCAGGAGCGTGGTCGCGCCCGGCGAGCGCGGCCCGATCGACCGCGCCCTGGACGGGGCGGTCGTCGTTTTCCGCAAGTACCGCCGGCTCGCGGGCGACGCCCGCAAGCGCAACCGGATCCTGCAGTTCATCTACAAAGGCGCCTGACCGATGACGATCAAGTGGGTCAAATCCGATCCGCTGGTGATGAACGGGGAGCCGTTCTGCTACGGCAGCCGGCTGACGGTCCGGCAGCTTCTCGAGGAGCGCTCCCACGGCTACGACCTGACCCGAATCCTGACCGACCATCCCGAACTGCGCCGACTCGGGATCGCTAGTGCGTGGGCCTACGCCGCCAGCCACCGGGAGCGCTACGCCGAGTTCTTCGCGCCGAACGGGACGCTGACCGGTCCAGGGTTCACCCCGGCCGAGGCACTGCTACTGCCCGAGCACCTGCGCATCCCGGGCGTGGTCCTGGACGTGACGGCCATCAGCGCCTGACCTCCCGCCGAGGCTCGCGGCCGATCCGGCCCTCGGGTCGCTGCGGAACCCTGTGCATGCCATTTCCGACCTGGATGGTAGGATTTGGTCGTGACCGACGAAACCACGACCGCCACCGCCCCGGGCGAAGCCGCGCCAAGCGCGACTGAGGCACCCGTGTTCGATGCCGAGCGGCGGGCGACAGAGCTGGCGATCCTCGACGCCCTCCGGTCGGTCGTCGACCCCGAGATCGGGATGAACGTCGTCGAGCTGGCGCTGATCAAGCAGATCATCCTCGGGTCCGATTCGACCGAGGTGAAGATGATCCTGACCACGCCGTTCTGCCCGTACGCCGGATCGATGATCCAGCAGGTCAAGGAGCAGGCCGAGTCGGTCGTCGAGCACGACGTGAAGGTGACCCTGCTGGCCGAGCGCTGGGACCCGCGCGATGCCGGCCTGATGTGGTGAGCGAGAGCACCTGACCGGGCCACGATGACCCCCGACGACACGACCGCCATCAAGCCCGCCACGAAGACCCGCACGATCGACTCGCTGGTCGCCACCGGCAAGGGCGACGATGGCACGACCGGTCTCCTCTTCGGTGGGCCGCGGATCGCCAAGGACGACCCCCGGACCGAGGCCTATGGCACGGTCGATGAGGCGGTTGCGGCGCTTGGCCTCGCCCGTGCTGAGCTGGGCAGCAAGGGCCAGTACGGGATCCTCAACTCGGCATTGGCCAGCGTGGCCGAGGTGATCCTGCGCGTCCAGCGCGAGCTGTTCGTGGTCGGCGCCGAGCTGGCCACCAATCCGGCCGCCTGGGACCGGCTCGAGGATGGCCGGACGCGCGTCTCGGCCTCCATGGTCGACGACCTTACCGTCTTGATCGAAGACCTCGAGCGGCGGATCGAGATGCCCCAGGAGTTTGTGGTGCCGGGCGAGACCCGGACGAGCGCCGCGCTCGAACTGGCCCGCACGACCTTGCGTCGGGCCGAGCGCAGGGTGGTCCCGCTCGATCGTGAGGGGTTGCTCCCGGGGGAGCACCTGCTACCGTATCTCAACCGGCTGGCCGATCTCGTCTGGGTGCTGGCCCGGGCGGCCGAACAGGCCGAGGCCCGAACCAGCACACCGGCCCGATCCGATGGACGGCGGCGGGCCCGCCCCGCGCCAGCGCCCGGTGGCGGACCACGATCCCATCAACCCGCACCTTCAGCACGACAACACCCGCAGCCAGGAGAGCAGCAGCCATGATCCGCAACCCCAACCAGTACCCGTCAGGGGTGGACCTCGGGGTCCGTCCGGCGACCGCGCTGTCGGTCGGCTTCCTGACCCAGGCGTTCGCCTGGATGTTCGCCGGGCTGCTCCTGACCGCCGGAGTCGCCTACGTCGTCCAGACCAGCGACACCCTGGTGCGGGCCGCCTCGGGGCTGTTCCTGCCCCTGTTCATCGTCCAGATCGTGCTGGTGGTGGCGATCAGCGCCGGGATCAACCGGATGAGCGCCACCGTCGCGCTCGGACTGTTCTTCGTCTACGCCGCATTGATGGGCGTGACCCTGTCGTTCATCTTCATCGCCTATGAGTTGGGCTCGATCGTGGCGGCGTTCGTCAGCGCCTCGGGGATGTTCGGTGCCGCGGCCGTCTACGGCGCGGTCACCAAGCGCTCGCTGGCCTCGATCGGCGGCTACGCCTTCATGGGCCTGATCGGGATCGTGATCGCTTCGGTCGTCAACATCTTCCTGCGCAGCGATGGCGTCAGCTGGGCGATCTCGATCGTCGGCATCGGGATCTTCGTGGTTCTGACCGCCTGGGACGTCCAGAAGATCTCGCGCGGCCAGTTCGCGGCGGCCACCGGCTCGATGGAGAAGGGTGCCGTCCTGGGCGCCCTGTCGCTGTACCTCGACTTCATCAATATCTTCCTGTTCCTGCTCCGGCTCATGGGCGGCCGGCGCTAGCGGGTCAAGCTCGGCGCGGGCCGGCGTCGCCATGGCCGAGCCACGGCTGACCGTCGCCCTGACCTTCGATCACGACGCGATCTCATCCGAGGTCGATCGGGGCGACGGGCCGACCCTGCGCTCGCGCGGTGAGTTCGGGCCGCGGGTCGGCGCGCCGCGAATCCTCGATCTGCTCGAGCGCGAGGCGATCCCCAGCACCTGGTTCGTGCCCGGGCACACCCTCGTCACGTTCCCCGACAGCATCGAGGCGATCGTAACGGGCGGCCACGAGATTGGCTGTCACGGCTGGGCCCACGAGGACCTGGCCAGCGTCGGGCCCGAGCGCGAGCGAGACATCATGGAGCGCAGCGTGGATGCCATCGGGCGGATGTCGGGGGCGACGCCGCGCGGCTTCCGGGCGCCCTACTGGTCGCTTTCG
>JAXDKT010000085.1:0-7501 GCA_034666965.1 Chloroflexota bacterium
CCCGAGCCCCGCCCACGAAAAACGGCCGGGCGCCCTGGGGCTCCCGGCCGTCCTTCGGCGAGTGACCGGTCAGCCGGCCACGGTCAGCGACTCAAACGGGCCCACGGCCCATTCGGCGGTTGCCGGCGACCATGCCGGCCACGACGACCACGATGATCGCGCCGATGACCGAGATGACGATCGTGCTCAGGTCGAGCGGACCCTGGATCGGATCCTTGACGTTGAGCAGCACGCCGGCGAGGAATCCGCCGATCAGCGCACCGACAATTCCGAGGACGATGTGACCGATGACGCCGAGACCCTCGTCACCCTTGACGAGAAGCCCGGCCAGGTACCCGGCGATCGCACCGAGCACGAGCCATGCGATGAGGTTCATCTGGGGCTGCCCTCCGATTCGTTTGGATCCGGCCCCCGATGACCGACGGTCACCTTTCCGGACCATCCAGCCCAAATCTCGGGGCCCGAGCCTTGCGGTTCTCCGGTTGCGATCGGGTGTCGGCGTTACGGTTCTCTATCGGGGCTCAGGAGCGTTTTCGCCGCCGTGCCGTCTTGGTCTCACCCGCTTCGGCGCGCTGCTTGTTCACGGTCCGCGCGGCGATCTCCTCGGCGCGGTCCTCGGAGCGGCCCTGGTCGAGCTCGGACTCCTTGATGTGCTCGTACTGTCGCTCGCGCTTGTCTGACCAGCTTGCCTGGGGCATGGCGGCACCTCCGGGGCGAGCCTGCGCCCGGGCGCCATCCGCGGCGCGTTGAGCGGCCTCCGGTCGCCGTTGCAACCGTATTGCGAAGGCCGTTCGCACGGCGGCACCGCGCTTCCCAAGGCGACCCAACTCGACTGCAAGGCACTTGATATGGCCCGATCAAGACCTCGCGGACCGCCGCAATCGGACGGCGACGAACGTTGCCCTCAGCAGGAAGACGCACTCCTCCTCCTCGGCCGAGGGAGCGAACCCTTCGGTCGGCCCTGACGACGACCGCCCGGTCCGCCCCCCTCAGCGGACGCGGGCGGTCGTACGTGGGCGCCGAAGTTTGATCCGCCCTCAACCGTGACTGCCACACCGCTGCAACCAGGCCCGTTCGCGCTGGGAGGCCGCCCGCAACCTTCGCCCGACGATGGTGTGGCCACGGCTGCATCGGCCGTCAAAGGAACGGAGGTAACAACCGTGGACGAGGTCAAGAAGACGTACCGCGACGTCGAGACAACGTCGAAGGAAGCCATCCGCGATGTGGATGGGCATGACCTGAGCGACGATCTGGGCAACGCGGGCGACGAGGCCCGCCGGAAGCTCGGCAATCTCGGCGACGATATCCGCCATGAGGCCGACGAGCGGGGAGAGACCGACGACGGCCTCCACAAATAGGCGCGAGGGGCGGCTCCATCGCACGGGCGGACCCGCGCTGGATGTAATGCCGGCGCAAGCCCAGTCGCCGGATGGTGGGCGCGCCGGCCATGCGGCCGAGCCCACGATCCAACGGCGGGCCAGCGTGCGCGCCAGCGATAAGGAGCCCATGGCGTTGGACCGCCCCGCGATCGCAGGAGCTGAGCATCGACCCCCGGAGGATCACCCGATAGCCGCTATGGAGGCCGTTGCCGGGCTAACCGGCGACGGCCTCATCGTCGTTCGGGCCGATGAGGTCCGGTCCATCGACGCCACGGCCGCGCGATTGCTGGGCGTGCGCGATCGGCGCCGGGCCGTGGGCATGACCCTCGACGCGGTCCTCGACGGAGCGCGACCCCGCGACCGTGCGGGCCTCGCGGTGACCGGGGCGGAGGTCCGGCGACGCTCATCAGCCGAACGCGATCTACGCGTGTCGGTGCGCGCCGGCCGGTCTGCCGAGCTCCGCTGGGTCGTCGTCTCGAGCACGGTCCTGGATGATCGCAAGAGCGTCACTGTCCTGCGCGACGTGACCGAAACCGTCGCACTCGAGGAGACGGCCCGGCGCCTGGAGGCCACCGCCGACGTCGCCTTCGACGCGGTCTACCTCGCCCAGCCGGGATCGCTCCGATTGACCTACGCCAACGACCGGGCCATCGAGCAGTCGGGCTGGACCGCCGAGGGCCTGGCCCAGCGCACCCTGCTCGACCTGCTGCCCGGACTCGACGCGGCCTGGCTCAGCCGCGAGGCGGAGAGGAGCGGCGAGGGGACGGCGTCCTCGACAGCCGTCCTGCGCCGTAGAGACGGCGAGCTGCGGCCGGTCGACCTGGCCCTTCGCCATGTCGAACCCGCCGCGGGGCGGCCGGCCGTGCTGGCCGTGATCCGCGACGCCGCCGAGCGCGTCGAGTCACGTGCCCGGCTGCAGCGCCTCGTCCAGCAAGAGCGCGCTCGAGCCGCCGAGTTCGAGACCATCCTGTCGGCGATCGGCGACGCGGTCGTGGTGTGCGCCACGGATGGAGCGGTGACCCTGGCCAATCCGGCCAGTGCCGACATATTCGGGAGCCAGTCGCCAGCGACGTTCGGATCGCTGTCGGATCAGTTCGAGGACCCCGACGCTCGGTTCCCAAAGCTCGGCGCGATCACCGACCAGGGTCCCGTCGAGCTTCGCGAACGCGGGCCGGGCGGTCGCTGGATCGAGCTCAGCGCCTTTCCGGTGCTTTCTTCGCCGCAGATCGAAGGCGACCGCGACGGCGACTCGGGCCCGGTCAGCGCCACCATCTTCCTCGCTCGCGACGTGACCGAGGCGCGCGAAGCGCGCCGGATGCGCGAAGCCTTCGTGGGCGTGCTCTCGCATGAGCTGCGGACGCCCGTCACGACGATCATGGGCGGGGCCAAGGTCCTCCGCCGTCGAGGGCGCCTGTCGGCCGACACCCGGGACGAGCTGTATGCCGACATCGAGGCGGAGTCGGAGCGCCTGTACCGCCTGGTCGAGGACCTCCTGGTCCTGGCTCGCTTCGAGGATCGCCTGCCCGAGGCGGCGTCCGACGAGCCACTCCTGCTTCAGCGCATCCTGCCCGGATTGGTCGAGTCGGAAGGCGCCCGCTGGCCCAACCACCACATCGACCTGCAGGTTCCGACGGGGCTGACCACCGTCCGCGGCGATCCCACCTACGTCGAACAGGTGGTGCGCAACCTGCTCGGCAACGCCTGCAAGTATTCGCCGCTCGGGGGGGCCATCGAGATCCGGGCCGAGCCGACCCTCGACGAGGTCCAGGTCCGGGTCCTCGACGACGGTCCGGCCTTCGCGGCCAGCGAGGCCGTCCGGCTCTTCGAGCTTTTCTACCGCTCGCCGAGTACCGTGGAGGTCGCCGGCGGTGCCGGCATCGGTTTGTTCGTGTGCCGGCGATTGGTCGAGGCCATGGGCGGGCGGGTTTGGGCCCACCCGCGCCCCGAGGGCGGCGCCGAATTTGGGTTCGCTCTCCGTTCATTCCACGAGGAGGAGGCATGAAGAACCAGCCGCTGGTGCTCGTCGCCGACGACGAACCGCGGATTACCAAGCTGGTGGCGGTTACCCTCGGCGATGAGGGCTTTCGGGTGGTCACCGCCGGCGGCGGGGAGGAGGCGCTGCGCAAGGCCGAGGAGGTTCGGCCGGACATCGTCCTGCTCGACATCGTGATGCCCGACCTCGACGGCATCGAGGTCATGCGCCAGCTGCGCGAGTGGCGACCGGTGCCGGTCATCCTGCTGACGGCGAAGGGCTCCACCGCCGACAAGGCCAAGGGCCTCGACCTTGGCGCCGACGACTACATCGCCAAGCCGTTCCACCCGGACGAGCTGGCGGCGCGGGTCAGGGCCGTGCTCCGCCGGGCAGCCGGGGTGTCGCCGGCTGGCGGAGTGGTCCGGATCGGCGACATCGAGATCGATCTGGAGCGGCGGATGATGACCCGCGACGGCGAGCTGGTCCAGCTCAGCCGGACCGAATGGCTCCTGCTCCAGCATCTCGCCGCGAACGCCGGCAAGGTCGTCCTTCACAGCGAGCTGCTGACCAAGGTCTGGGGCCCCGAATACCGCGACGACCTCCAGTACCTGCGGGTCTGGATCAGCCGGGTCCGGCGCAAGCTCGGGGCAGCGCCGGGCGAGCCGGGTCCGATCACGACCTTCCAGGGGATTGGCTATGTGCTCAACGTCGACGAGCAGCCGCCACTCGCGGCAGCACCCGCCGACGCGGCAGATGGCGCACGTGTCGGTTGAGCCCGGCGAGCCCGATGGGTCCGTCCGCGGGGCGGTCTTCATCGAGCTCGACGCGCTGATCGTCCAGGACTCCGCCGACCCGCGTGCCGCCGACGACGCCGGTCTGGCCATCGATCGGGTCGCGGACTTCGCCGAGCCAGTCGTCCTGGCCGGGGAACGGGTAGCCGGTCGCCTGCTGCCGCTGGATCCAGAGGAGCGGATCGCCTGGGTCCGCGAGGCGCTCGATCGCCCGGATGTCCTCGTCGTAAGCCTTGCTGCTCGGCCCGGCGAGCGGCGCACCGAGGCGGCTGGCCGATCGCTGGTCGACGCCTGGCGCGGCATCCGCACCGAGTGGTCGGTCGCCTGGCTGGTGACCGGCGATCCGCGCTCGGTCGGGCCAGCCCGCCGGGCCGGCCTCCGGGTGGTCCGGATCGGGCCCCGACCGGCCGGCGTCGAGGCCGAGATCGAGCGGCCCGACTACGAGGCGCGCGATTTGCGGGACGCGGTCAACCACCTCATGGTGGCCGACGTGTTTCCATCCGTTCCAGCGCGATGACGGCGCCCTATGTCAGGGGATGGTCGCGCTGGACGGTGTCCTGGAGCGCTTTCTCTTCGATCGCCGAGGCGTCCGGAGCCGGCGTCCCCTCGCCGGCTGGTTGCTCGGCATCGCGCAGCGGTCGCTCGGACGCGCGATCCGGTCGTTCGGGCATGATCCCGTCCGCGGATGAGGTCATCGGCTGGTCGTCATCAAGCGTCACTCGATCCTCGTGCGTCCCGGAGCGCCCGGCGCCTGGCATTGTACCCTCGAGCCGTCGGGCCGTCGTCGGAAGCCGCGGCTCACTTACCGCCTGATGCACGTTACGGCGGGCCAGCTTCGCACGGTCCGTCGTGACCGGCTGATCTTGCGCTTCGGCCAGCTCGGACCGGTCGCGTTCATCGTCGGCGAGATCCCCGACAGTGGCACGGCCGGGACGACGTTGGAGAATTCGTGCGTCGAGCCGCACTGGTCGATCGTCCTGAGCGGGACCCTCGAAGTCGTACGCTCCGACGGACCAATCGCTCGGGTGGCTGCGGGCCAGGCCTTCTTCGTGCCGGCCGGACAGCCGCCCCACTCGTTCCGGGCCGAGCGCCGCGTTTCGGCGGCCGGGTTCGTGCCGCTCGCGCCGGGCGGGATCGATGACGAGGCGGTGCGCAAGGCCGGCTTCGAGGAGGTCGCCGAGAGCGGCTGGCGACCGGTCCTGCCCGCGGCTCGCGAGGTGACCGTCGCCGCGGGATCCGCCGTCGTGCCCATCGGACGCGGCGCCATCCTGGCCGATGCCGCGCTGATGGGCCCCTGGCTCTACTGCCAGGCCACCTTCGGCGGCGAGAGCGGCTACACCAGCCGCTGGTGCGACCTGCCCCACTGGGGCATGGTCATCGCCGGGACGATGGCGATCGAATGGGAGAACGGCATCGAGATCATCGGCGCGGGTGATGCCTTCTACTGCCCGGCCGGACCACCCGGCCATCGTTTCCAGGTGACCGATTCGGCCACGATCATCGACTTCACACCAGTCGATGGCCTGCGGGCCGGAGGACGAGTCGCCGAATGGCGACCGACGCTCAAGGCGGCCCAGATCAGCCGCGGGCGAGGACCACGGCCGGCTCGCCGGCGCGCGACGTCGCGCGCTCGGGGGACGAAGTGACCCGGCCCGCAGCCGACGCCACACCGGTTTCCTGGCCCATCTCCTGGAACAGGTCGCGGTAGCTCTCCCCGACCCGCCGCCAGATCATCCGGCGCCCATAGGCGTAGGCCCGTTCGGCCATGCTCGTCCTGAGCTGGGGACGCTCGAGGAGCTCGACGAAGGCGTCGGCGAGCGCATTGGGTGACGCTGGCGGGACCAGCATGCCTCGGCCGTCGGCGAGCAGCTCGGTGGCATAGGCGTACGGCGTCGACACGATCGCCTTACCGGCGCCCAGCGCATAGGACAGCGTCCCGGACACGATCTGCTCCAGGCCCGGGTAGGGCGTCACGAAGATGTCCGCGGCGAGGAGCCAATGGCCCAGCTCCGCGCTCGTCAGGTAGCGATCCTCGAAGCGCACGTGATCGGCCAGGTCCAGGTTATCGACTTGCTCGCGCAATCGGTCCCGATAGGCCTCCCCCTCCCGGCGCACGAGGTCGGGGTGGGTCGATCCCAGGATCACGAACAAGGCGCCCGGCCGGACAGCGCGGACCCGCGCCATCGCCTCGATCACCTGCTCGTAGCCCTTGCCCGGACCGAGCAGGCCGAAGCTGAGGATGACCTCCCGGCCGGCCAACCCGAGCTCGGGTTTGGCTTCGTTGGGATCGACCAGGGGCAGGTCGGGGACGCCATGGCGGATCACCCGGACCTTGTCCGGATCGACGTCGTAGACGTCGTCCAGCAACTCCGCCGCGCGGCGCGACATGACCACGATCTTGTCCACGCGATCGCCCAGGGCCGCGATCACCGAGCGCTGCGAGCGACTCGGTCGGCGCAGGACGGTGTGGAGGGTCGCCGCGATGGGCACCTCGAGGGACTCGACAAGATCAAGGACGTCGGCGCCGTCTTCGCCGCCGAAGATGCCGTACTCGTGCTGGAGCGAGACCACCTCGACGTCCGACCGGTTGATCTCGCGGGCGGCCCGCCGATAGTCAGCGGGATCGTCGCGACTGACCTGGCGGACCACCTCCACCGGAGCGATGTCGGGCTCGGACCCGTCCCGGATCGCGACGATCCGACCCCCGCCAACGGCGCGGGCCAAGTCTCGGGTGAACGTTGCGATACCGCAGCGACGCGGCGGATAGGTGGCGACGAAGGCAATCTGAAGATCCACGCTGCTCCCCTTGGGATCGGCCCGGTAAACGGCTTGGGGTCGGCCGGTGACGGCGCGCCCAAGCAACCGAGCCGGTGGGTTCAGCGTGGACGATGTCCGGTTGCGGGCGCGGTCACCCCGACGCGCTTGAGCCTTGCGGGTCCATGACGTCCTCGCCGGACGCGGTGGACGTGGCCGAGTCCTGGGCGACCGGCACGGCCCGGTCCTGGAGCCGCTCGAGAATGACCTCCAGCGAGGCGACGATCGGGACGGCGATCAAGGCGCCGATCAGCCCACCGACCGCGCCACCGACGAGCAGGCTGACCACGACCAGGAAGGGCGACAGGCCGACCGCGTTGCGCATCACCCTGGGAACCAGGACGTTGCCCTCGATGACGTGGATGATCAGGTAGGCCACGACGACGGGGACCAGCAGGTCCGGCCGCAGAATCGCCGCGACCGCCAGAGCCGGCACGGCGCCGATCGCGGGGCCGACCATCGGGATGCCTTCCGCCAGCCCCGCGATCAGGCCGAGCAGGAGCGCGGAGGGCAGGCCCATGATCGTGTAGGCGGTACCGGTCGCC
>JAXDKT010000086.1:0-13595 GCA_034666965.1 Chloroflexota bacterium
GAGCCGACCGGGATCAGCTCGTCCATCGAGTCGAGATAGTCGATGAACAGCTTGCCGTCGAGGTGGTCCAGCTCGTGTTGGAGAGCCCGCCCCAGGAGCCCCGTCCCGGCCAGCTTGAACTTCTTGCCATGGCGGTTCTGGGCAACGACCCAGACCTTCTCGCGCCGGGTGACATAGGCCACATATCCCGGCAGCGACAGGCATCCCTCGAGGTCGCGGTCGTCACCATCCGTCCGCACGATCCTGGGGTTGACCAGCTCGTGCAGCCGACCCTCGACCTCGACCACGCAGGCCTGCTTGGCCTCGCCGAGCTGCGGTGCGGCAAGGCCGACACCCGGGGCGTGACGCATCGTCTCGGTCAGGTCGTCGAGGAGCTCGTGGAGGTACTTGCCGAAGCTGTCGACCGGCTTGCCCTTGAGGCGGAGCCGTGGGTCGCCCAGCAGGACGATTGGTTTGACGCTCATGGCCGGGAAGTATAGCGAAGGGCGGGCCCACGACCGCGGCCCGACGACCTGGCGGGGCTGGTGGCCAGGCCGGCCCGCCAGCGCACAGCGGAGTGGCTGGATCCCTGAACGGACGACTAGCGGCCGGACAGACCGAAGCGCCGTGGTCCGCGCCCGGTCGGCTTGGTCGGACCGTCGATCCGGAGCCCCCTGGCGCGCAGGGTTCGATCGATCTCCTCGTGGAGCCGTGCGCCCTGGGGCTGCTTGTCGAGCCACTCGAGATAGCCGGGATCGACCCGGGCGATCTCGCCGATCGACCAGCCGATGTGGCGGCCGAAGTCGAGCACGGTCCCGGACGGGTTGCCGGGCGGCGGGCCTGCGCCACCTTCGCCGTTGGGGCCCATCCGCCAGGTCGGCCCGGAGGACGCGGGGCGAGCGCCGCGCGCCGACGATTCGGTCGACGCCGCGCCACCGGATGAGCTTGCCGCCGCCCGGGCCGCGGCCGCGGAGCGGACCGTGCCGACGATCACACCGGCAAGGTGGGTCCGGTCATAGGCGGCCCGTCGTTCGGGATCGCCCACGGTTTCCCAGGCCGCGTTGAGCTCGGCCATCCGGGCGCTGGCAGCGGGATCGCTGGAGAGATCCGGGTGGAACTGGCGGGCGAGCGCGCGGTAGGCGGCCTGGAGGACGTCCTGGGTCGCGTCCTGGCTGACCTGCAGGACGGCGTACGGATCGAACCGGTCGGGCATCCCCCGCTCTTCTCCAGTCTGTGGGCACACTCCGGCGGTGAGCATGCCCACCGGCAATCCGAACGTACGATCTGGTCAGAAGGGTGTCAACGGACCAGAGCGCACCGGACCGTACCAACGCGGAATCACAGCAGCGACTCCGGGTCGACATCGACGGACCAGGGTGCCTCGACACCGCCGTCGAGGAGGTCCGCCGGCGCCTCACCGCGCAGGACGACATTCCAGCGCCAGCGCCCCGAACGCCGTCTGATGAACGCGGGCGCCGGGCCGATCACGGTAACGCGCGAGCCCCGTGCGAGGGCCACGGCCCGGAGGCGCTGGGCGGTCCGGACCGCCTCGCCTTCCGCCGCCTCGGCATCGGGCAGCCCCACCGTCAACCGGACCAGGCGGCCGAACGGCGGCGATCCGAAGCGCCGTCGCGCCTCGAGCTCGGCGTCGTAGAACGCGACCGAGTCGCGGGCCACGACCGCCTGGATCGCGGGGTGTTCCGGCTGGTAGGTCTGGATGATCGCGCGCCCCGGACGATCCCCGCGGCCGGCCCGCCCGACCGCCTGCGCCAGGAGCTGGTAGGTCCGCTCGGCGGCACGCTCGTCGGGCAGGTTGAGGGCGACGTCGGCGCTGACCACCCCGACCAGGGTGACCTCCGGGATGTCCAGGCCCTTGGTCACCAGGCTCGTCCCGACGAGGACGTCGAGTCGACCGGAGGTGAACGCGTCGGTCACCCGCTCCGCGGCGCCCTTGCGCTCGACCACGTCGCGGTCCAGCCGACCGGTCCGCAACGCCGGGAAGCGCTCGCGGACCTCGCGCTCGACCCGCTCCGTCCCACCGCCGAGGTAGCGGATCCGGGGTGAGGCGCAGGCCGGGCAGCGACCGGCCATCGGAGCCGCCGCACCGCAGTGGTGACAGCGCAGCAGGCCGCCGGCGGCGTGATAGACGAGCGGCCGCTCGCACTCCGGACAGGCCTGGACGTGGCCACAGTCGCGGCAGATCACCACCGAAGCGGTCCCGCGCCGGTTGATGACCAGGATCGCCCGGTCGCCGAGACCCGGATCGAGCGCCTCGAGCGCACCGGCCAGCTGGTCCGAGATGAGGCCGCGGTTGCCCGCGGCGAGCTCCGCCCGAAGGTCGACCAGCTCGATCGACGGAAGCTCACCGACCGGTCGCTCGGGCAGGACCACCCGCCGGTAGGCCCCCTCCCGGGCACGTCCGACGGTCTCGACCGCCGGGGTGGCGCTGCCCAGCACGACCGCCGCGCCGGCCAGGCGACCGAGCTCGATGGCCACGTCGCGGGCCTGGAGGCGGGGGGTCCGGTCGCTCTTGTAGGTGGCCTCGTGCTCCTCGTCCACGATCACCAGGCCGACGTCGGCCAGGGGTGCGACGACGGCCAGTCGCGTGCCGACCACGATGTCGACCTGGCCGGACCGGATCCGGCGCCACTCGTCGGTCCGCTCACCAGCACCCACGGCCGAGTGGACCAGGGCGACCCGGGCGTCCAGGTCCGCGCGCAGGCGATCGACCAGGGGCACGGCCAGGGCGATCTCGGGAACCAGGACCAGGGCTGGACGTCCGGCCGCCAGGCTGGCGGCGATGGCCTCGACATACACGCTGGTCTTGCCCCCGCCGGTGACCCCGTCGAGCAGGAGCGGGGTGGGATCACGTTCGTCGAGCGCGGTCCGGATGAGGTCGACCGCCTCGGCCTGGGCCGGGGTCAGGGCCGTGGACGGCGGACGACCCCCGCGGCTCCCGGCGGGCCGTGCGCCGAGCGGCAGCCGGGGCCGTTCCCGGCCGTCCGTCGCGACCAGGCCGCGACGGACGAGGCCGGCGACCGCGGCGGTGCCGTGTCGACCGGACAGGGTCGCCGAGGGCAGGCCCGCATCGTCGACCTGGGCCAGCTCCTCGAGCAGGGCGACTTGGCGCGGGCCCAGCGGCCGGCCCGGCGGGCGACCCCCATCACGCAGCGTCGCCGCGACCGCGCGACCCGCCTCGGTGGCCGCCACCCAGCGTTCGTAGCGTGGACCGCCGGTCGCGGCGAGCAGGGTCCAGTCGAGGTCGATCAGCCCGCGACCCGCCAGGCCGCGGAGGCGCCGCAGGAGACCCGCCTTGCCCTCGGGCGCGGCCAGGTCGCGGACCGCCAGGGCCCCTCCGGCAAGCTGGTCGAGGAGCGCTCGGTCGGACCCGCCGAGCTCGATCTGACCGTCCGGGCCGTCGGGTCGGCGCTCGGCGACCAGTTCCAGGCGCTCGAGGATGCCCGGTGGCAGCATCGCCCGGATGACCGCGGCCGGCGGGGCGAGGTACGTCGTGGCGATCCGACCGGCCAGGGCCAGCGTCAGCGCCGGCAGGAGCGGCCCATCGGCCCGGATCCGATCGACGATCGGCTTGGTGACGACCCCGGGCGCGGCATCGGCCCGGCCGAGCACCACGCCCAGGGCCTGGCGCCGGCCGAACTCGACCAGAACCGCCTCGCCGTCCTCGAGATCGGCCAGCCGGTCGGGGACCTCGTAGGTGTAGCGTCGGCCGGCAGCGCCGGGCGCGTCGACCGCCACCTCGACCAGGCGCCCGGTCCCGGTCGCCTCGAGCTGCGTGGCCAGGCCCAGGGTGGGCTCGTCCGGATCCCCGGGCCCGATCGTCCGCCGGGCGTCGGCCATCGTCACAGGGTCAATTGTGGCAGGCTGCCGTGACAGCTCGGTCGGCACCGCCTGCCGTCAGACGACGACGCGGCGATCCGGGTGGAGCCTGCGCTCGTCCTCGATGATCCCCTCGATCCGCTGCGCGGTCGCTTCGACCTCGCCGTCGCGGTTCTCGACGATGTAGTCGTAGTCCTCCTGGCGGCCGAGCTCGATGGCCGAGTTGCGCTGGCGCAGCTCGAGCTCGTCGGCCGTTTCGGTGGCGCGCGACTTGAGTCGCTGAAAGAGGCTCTCGAGGGAGGGCGGGACGATGAAGATCAGGACGGCCTCGGGGACGTTCTCCTTGACCTCCTGGGCGCCCTGGACGTCGATCTTGAGGATCACGTCCTGGCCACGCAGGAGCGCTTCGCGGACCTGCGTCCGGGGCGTCCCATACCAGTTGCCGTGGACCTCGTTGGCCTCGAGCAGCTCGCCCGCGTCGCGCAGGGCCACGAACCGATCCATATCCAGGAAGTGATAGTCGACCCCGTCGACCTCGCCCCGACGCGGCGCGCGGGTGGTGCAGGTCACCACGTAGTGGTAGGGCGGCCGTCGGTTCCGTCGCCGGAGGGCGTCGATGACCGCGTCCTTGCCCACGCCCGAGGGTCCCGAGATGATGACCAGCATCGCCCCGGGCGCGCCCGGAACGCCGACCCGCGGCCGGGGATCGGTCCGCGGCAGATCGCCGCGCACGGCCGTGCCCCGCCCGCGATCGTTCACCGGGCGCCCGCCGTGCCGAGCGGCTGGGTCAGGGGTCGATCGCCGGCGCGCAGCCGGGCGAGGACCGCCTCGAGCTCAACGGGCAGCGGCGCGACCGCCCGGATCAGGTGGCCATCGGACGGCGACGCAAGCTCCAGGCGCCAGGCATGCAGAAACAGCCGACCGAGGCCATCCGGCCCGCGCCGCGAGGTGCCCGTGCCATAGACCGGGTCGCCGGCAACGGGATGGCCGATCGCCTCCATGTGGACCCGGATCTGGTGCGTTCGGCCGGTCACCAGGTCGAGCTCGAGCAGCGTCCAGCCGGGCAGCCGCTCGGTGACGCGGTAGCCGGTGACCGAGGGCCGACCCTCGGGCAGCACGCCCATCCGGGTACGGTGCTTGCGGTCGCGTCCGATCGGTGCCTCCACCCGACCGGCGTTGGCCGCAACACTGCCCTGGACCAGGGCCAGGTAGGTCTTCTTGATCCGGCGTGCCTTGAGCTGGGCCATCAGGCTGGCCTGGGCGCGATCGTTCTTGGCGACCATCAGCAGCCCGCTCGTGTCGCGATCGAGGCGGTGGACGATGCCCGGACGACCGACCCCGGCGATGCCGCCGTACTCGGCTCCCCCGGCCCGGCCGAGGAGCGCGTTGACCAGCGTCCCCGAGTCGTGGCCCGGGGACGGATGGACGACCAGCCCGGGCGGCTTGTCGACGATCAGGAGGTCGTCGTCCTCGTAGACGATGTCGAGCGGGATCGCCTCGCCGGCCACGTCGAGGGGCACCACCGGCGGCACGTCGAGGGCCAGCCGGACGCCCGGACCGACCACCGCATTGGCCTTGATCGGGATGCCGTCGGCGGTCAGGCGGCCCTCGCCGATGAGCTTCTGGACGAAGCTCCGGGAGAGCCCCGACACGTCGGCCACGAACCGGTCGACCCGCCGCCGGCCGCCGTCATCCGGGACGACGAAGACCCGTTCGGTGGACACCGGCTCGTCAGCCATCCGCGGCGGCACCCGCGAGACCCGGTCGCAAGGCGATGAGCAGGAGCAACAGGATCGCCAGGCTGATCGCGGCATCGCCAACGTTGAAGGTCCAGAACCGGATCGTGCCGATCCCGGCGTCGACCCAGTCGACCACGTAACCGAGACGAACCCGGTCGATCAGGTTGCCCAGCGCCCCGCCCAGCAGCAGCCCCAGCGCGAGCGACAGGAGCACGTTGCGGTCCGATCGGGCGTGGAACCACAGGATCAGCCCGATGACCACCAGGCTCGCCAGCGCGAAGACCGGGGCCGCGCTCCCAAACAGCCCGAACAGTGCCCCGTCGTTCTTCGAGTCGATCAATCGGAGGAGATCGCCGACGAGGCGGACGGTCGAGCCCGGGACGATCGCGGCCACGATCCAGGCCTTGGTCAGCTGGTCGACGACGAGGACGGCCGCGGCTACAGCGATGAACACGATCCAAGCTGGCCGGCCGACCGTCATCGTGGCGGTCGGCCCGTGGGACTGGTCCAGCTGGCTGCCTCCGTCGTCGGCCCCCGATCCGGTCACAAGCCTAGCCGCGACCGTCGACCCGGCGCAAGGCGAGCCGGACCGGCCCGCCCTCGAGGTCGACCACGGTCGTCGGCGCTCCGGCCGGCGCTGGGCCGGCCTGGATGCGATCGGCCAGGGTGTCCGCGGCCATGGTCCCGAGGAACGGCTCGAGCTCAGTGGGTACCGGCTCGAGCCAGACCTCGATCCGGTCGTCGAGCTCGAGCCGGGCTTCCTTGCGCAGATCCTGGATCGCGCGCTGGAGCTCGCGTGCCTCGCCCTCGGCGCGGAGGCCCGGCGTCAGCTCGGTGTCGATCACGACCACGAGGCCCTCATCGTGGGCAACCGCGGTGCCGGGCCGGGGCGTCGCCAGGATCTCGACCTCGTCGGGCGCCAGTCTGACGCCGGCCAGGCTGACCGACCCATCCGCGGCGATCTCGACGTCGCCCGCCCGCGCGGCGGCCATGATCGCCGGAATCGCCGATCCCAGCCGCGGGCCGATCTTGGGCAGCAGCGGCTTGACCCGTCGCTCGACGAGCTCCGATTCGTCGCCGATCAGCTCGACCGACTTCACGTTGACCTCGTCACGGATCAACTCGAGGAGCGCCTCGCGCTCGGGAAGGTCTCCGCCGGGCAGAGCCAGCCACAGGCCCGTCAGCGGTTGGCGCATCTTCAGGCCCGCGGTCCCGCGCAGCGTGCGCGCCAGGTCGACCGCGCGCCGGGCGGTCGCCATCGCATCCTCCAGGCGTCGGTCGCGACCGGGTGCACCTTCATCTGCCGGCCAGCGCGTGAGGTGCACGGAATCGGGCGCGTCGGGGTCGACCGACCCGACCAGGTTGCCGTACATCGCCTCGGCCAGGAAGGGCAGGACCGGGGCCAGCACCCGGGCGACCGTGACCAGGGCCTCGTGGAGGGTCGCGAACGCGGCCGATCGCTCGGCGACGTCGTCGTTGCGCGAGAAACGCCGGCGCGACAGGCGCAGGTACCAGGTCGAGAGGTCGTCCACGAAGACCGAGATCCGGCGGGTCGCCCCCAGCGCGTCGACGTCGCGCAGCCGCTCTCCGGCCTCGTCCGCGAGACCGGCGGCGCGCGACAGGATCCAGCGGTCCAGCGGACCGCGGTCCTCGGGCGCGGGCGCCCCGGCGGCGGGAGTCCAGCCCACCAGACGGGCGTAGGTCACGAAGAACGCGTAGACGTTCCACAGCACGAGCAGCTCGCGCCGGGCGGCGTCGGCCACGTTCCAGCCGAAGCGGATGTTCTCCTCGGGCCGCGCGGACAGGAACAGCCAGCGCATGACGTCGACCGACATCCGCTCGGCGGCCTCGTCGAAGTCGATCGCGTTGCCGGTCGACTTGTGCATCGGCCGGCCGTCCTCGTCGGTGACCAGGGCGTAGCCGAAGATCGTCTCGAAGGGTGGCTCGCGGCGCAGGACGGTGCCCATGGCGAGCATCGAGTAGAACCAGTTGCGGAACTGGCCCGGGAAGCTCTCGGTGATGAAGTCGGCCGGGTACCACTTCGCCCAGTAGGCGGGGTCCTCCCGGAAATGGAGCGTCGAGAAGGGCACGATCCCGGCGTCCAGCCAGGGGTTGCCGACGTCGGCGATCCGTCCCACCGTGGACCCGCACGAGGGGCACGCGATCTTGACCGCGTCCACGTATGGGCGGTGGGGCGTGTGGCCCTCGAACTCCGCCCAACCCTCGACGGCGCGCTGGGCCAGCTCCTCGCGCCCGCCGACGACGTCGAACGTGCCGCACTGGGGGCAGTCGTAGATCGGCAGCGCCAGACCGTAGTAGCGCTTCTTGGAGATCATCCAATCGCGCATGTTGAGGAGCCAGTCCAGCTCGCGCTCGTAGCCGAAGCCCGGGATCCAGCGGATCTGGTCGACCACGTCCATGATCTGATAGCGCAGGCTGGCCTCGACCTCCTCCTTCGTGAGCTGGTCGCGGGGCTTGGCGTAGACGGGGCCCATGCTGATGAACCACTCGTCTACGAGCCGATAGACCAGCGGCGTCCGGCACCGCCAGCAGTGCGGGTAGCGGTGAACGTAGGTCTCCAGCCGCTCGAAGCGGCCGTCCCGCCGGAGGCGCTCGACGATCGGGTCCGCGGCGGCCCGGACGTCGAGCCCGGTCAGCTGGCCGAAGCCGTCCACGAAGAACCCGCTCTCGTCGATCGGGGCGATGACGGGCAAGCCCAGCTCCTTGCCCAGGGCGAAGTCCTCCGAGCCGCAGCCGGGCGCGATGTGGACGATCCCGGTCCCCTCCGCCTCGCCGACCTCGGACCAGGCGACGACACGATGCTCGTAGGGCACACCCGGCGCGTCGCGCGTCCCCTTCGCGAACGCCTCCCGGACGGCGGGCAGGTCATCGAACGGGCCTTCGTAACGCCAACCGACGAGCTCCGCGCCAAGCCGTTCCTCGAGCACCTCGAAGGGCGCCTGGAGCGCCGACTTGAGGGTTCCCTTGGCGAGCCAGTCAACCCGGTCGCCACGGCGGACCCGGACGTAGGTCAGCTGCGGGCCGACGGCCGCGGCGACATTCGAGGTCAACGTCCAGGGCGTCGTGGTCCAGACGAGCAGCGCCTCGCCGGGCCGGTCGACGAGCGGAAGGCGTACGGTCAGGCCCGGATCCTCGCGATCCTGGTAGCCCTCGTTCATCTCCATCTGGCTCAGGCCCGTGCCGCAGCGCGCGCACCACGGCATCGTGTCGTGGCCCTTGTAGATCCAACCGCGCCGATGGCACTCGGCGAGAAAGCCCCAGATCAGGTCGTTGTTCTCGTTGCTGAAGGTGAAGTAGCTGCCTCCGATCTCGGGCATGCCCAACCTGCCGACGAGCATCTCGACCGTGTCGGTCACCGGTCCGGCGGTGCCCTGGATCGTGGCCAGCTGGGCCGGATCCTCGGCCATCAGGTCGCGCAGCCGGAGCAGCTCCTTCGGGTCGTTCCAGTCCATCCACATCCCGAGCCGGATCGACTGCTCGGTCTGGCGCGCGGCGTAGGTCAGGACGCGCTGCTTGCAGAGGGCCACGAACTGGGCGATGCCGAAGGCCTCGATGTCGCGCTTGTTTGTGAAGCCCAGGTCCCGCTCGACGTTGACCTCGACCCACAGGCCCTGGCAGTCGAACCCGTTCTGGAAGCGCTCGTCCTCGCCGAGCATGGCGTGGTAGCGCTGGAACACGTCCTTGTACGTTCGACCCCACGCGTGATGCACGCCCATCGGGTTGTTGGCCGTGATCGGGCCGTCCAGGAAGCTCCAGCGCGGTCCGCCCGCGTTCTGGGCACGCAGCCGGGCGAACGTCTGACGCTCTTCCCAGCGAGCCAGGATCTCGTGCTCCTGGGCGATCAGATCGGGCCGTTGATCGACGGGTCGGAACATCGGGCCTCGGCTGGGGACGGTCGGTCGGAGGGCGTCACAGGTCGACGGCACGACCCGTCGGAACCCCTCGGCACGCCGTACCGAGGTTCCAAGTATCCTACCCGCGATGCAGCAGCCGCCGCAGGCAGCCAGACCCCGACACCGGTCCGCCTTCGCCGCCGCATTCCTGTCACTGCTGTTCCCCGGCCTCGGTCACGCCTACGCGGGGGCCTTCAATCGGGCCCTCGGGTTCGCCGCAATCCCGATCCTGACCCTGGCCCTGCTGGGCGGCATCGCCCTCAGCTCGGGCGTCCCGGTGTTCGCCGGGGAGCTCGCCGCCAACCTGCCCTTCCTGCTCATTGCCAACCTGCTGTTCCTGGCCTATCGCGTCGTGGCATCGGTCGACGCCTACCGGGTGGCCGCCTATCTCAACGCCGTCGAGTCGTCCGGTGGCGGACGGTTCGGGACGCCTTCGCTTCGGCTTCAGCCGGTGTCGGTCGCCGGCCTGCTGGCGGTGTGCCTGGTCATCGCCGGTGGCCACGGATTCGTCGCGATCAAGGGCGCCGAGGCTCAGGCGGCGCTCAGCTGCATCTTCGACCCGGGCGGAACCAACGACTGCGATCAGGCCAACGGTCCCGACCAGTCTGGCGATGCCAGCGTCGCGCCTGGCGACACGACCGCTCCGGCCACGAACGCACCGTCGTTGGGCACGCCCCTGCCGACTGCCACGCTGCCCCAGTGGAACGGCACGGATCGTCTGAACATCCTGCTCATCGGCGCCGACCAACGCCCCAATGAGGGCACCTTCAACGCGGACACGCTGATCGTCGTCTCGATCGACCCCAAGACGAAGCAGGTGGCCATGTTCAGCCTGCCCCGGGACACGGTCGACGTGCCCATCCCGGCCGGTCCAGCCCGGTCGGTCTTCGGCGCGGTCTACCGGGGCAAGATCAACAGCCTCTGGCTCAACGCCCGCTATCGCGCCGACGCGTTTCCCGGGACCGACCGGTCGCGCGGCTTCAACGCCCTCAAGTCGGTCCTCGGTGAGCTCTACGGGCTGGACGTCCAGTACTACGTGATGGTCAACTTCGAGGGCTTCAAGAACATCGTCGACACCCTGGGCGGGGTGACCATCAACGTTCAGAACCCGGTCCTCGACGACCACTACCCGGGCGGCCCCGCCGGAGCCAGCACGAGGGTCTACATCCCGACAGGCGTCCAGCGCATGACCGGTGCGCAGGCTCTGGTCTACGCCCGTTCCCGGCACACCTCGAGCGACTTCGACCGGGCCCAGCGCCAGCAGCGGGTCATCCTGTCGATCCGCGAGCAGACGGATCCGCGCAAGGTCCTGGACAACCTGAGCCAGCTCCTGACCGATCTCAAGACCTCGTTCAAGACCGATATTCCGCAGAGCAAGCTGGGCGATCTCATCGGCCTATCGAGCACCATCGATTCGACCAACATCCACTCGTTTGTGTTCGCACCGCCACGCTTCGCCAGCAACGCCATCGACGAGCGCGGCTCGATCGTCGTGCCCAACGTCGGGGCGATCCGTCAGGCCGTCGACGGGGCGTTCAAGAAGATCGATCCCACGATCCAGCGCCAGCGTGAGGCCGTCGCCAACGAGGACGGGTTCATCTGGGTGGTCAACGGCTCGGGCAAGGTCGGCCAGGCCAGCTCGATCGCGGCCTACCTCGAGTACCTGGGGTTGACCGCGAGCGCGCCCACAAAGCGGCCCGACAGCACCATCCAGCAGACCCGCATCCGGGTCTACAACGGCCACGAGTCCGAGCTGCAGGCGACGATCGCCCTGCTCGAGAACGTCTTCAACGTCAAGGCGACTTACCTGACCGACCCCTCGGTCACGGTCGACGTCATCGTCACGACCGGCACCAAGACGCCCATCCTCACGGCCCCGCCAGGGCCCTGACCGCGGTCGCTGCCTAGGCCTGACCGCGTCGCGCCGTCCCGAACTAGGCCTTCTCGGTCACCCGATATTCGAGGTACCGGCCGGCCATCAGCCGGGTCTGCGCATCGAGCGCCGGCAGGTTGCTGAAGATGAGCCCGACCGCGGGCAGGGCCAGCCACTGGAGATAGGACATCAGTCGCCGGCCGGTCCCCCAGGTCACCGGCCGAGCCGGGGCGATCTGCTCCTCGACGAAGACCAGGATGAGCAGGCAGCAGAAGGCCCCGGTCAGCAACCAGGCGGCATACAGCGGCAGGTTCTGGCCGAGGGTCGTCTGGGCAAAGGCCGGGTTGAGCAGGAGGGGCACGTTCGACCCAAAGATGATCACGAATGGCGCGATCGCCCAGTTGATGTGGTCCAGCCACAAGTCGATCAGGCGCCGGATCCGCACCCGGCGCGGGATCTCGCGATGGGCGAAGGCATTGCGGATGTAGTACGGGATGTCGGTGACGCCCCAGGCCCAGCGCCGGATCTGGGTGTACTGCTCGATCAGCGTGCGCGGGTAGGAGCGGGCCCGGACGGCGTCGCCGTACATCGGGATGAACAGGGGCACGGCCCGGAACTCGCCGCTGTAGCGGAAGAAGCTCTTCCAGTAGAAGCGGCTGTCCTCGGGGATCGCGTCGGTCGCCCAGTAGTCCACCTCGTGGACCGTCCGCAGGCTCACCGCGTAGGACGAGAACGAGATGAGCTTCTCGGGGGTCAGCGACCGCCACATCTGGACATGCGTCGCGCCGACGGCCACCAGCCGGACCGCCAGGGGCGTGGCCCACAGGTTGTTGTGGAACATCGGGACCGGCTGAAAGAGACGCCGGTAGCGATCCGGGTCGGTCAGGAACGTGTACGTCAGGTAGCCGAAGTACTGGGGATGGACCCGGTAGTCGCTGTCGAGGTCGGTGACCACGACGTCGGTCGGATCAAAGCCCAATCGAACCAGCTCGCGATACAGCCAGCGGCCGCCGTAGGCCATCGCCGAGCTCTTGCCCACGACGATGCCCGGCTCGAGCGGGTCGAGGACATGGAAGAAATGGAGGAACCGGTCACCGAACAGCTCGCGCAGCCGGGCCACGTTCTCGCGTCCGGCATGATCGGTCTCGCGGGTGATGATCGCGACCATGACCAGCTCGCGCGGGTAGTCGGCCTCGGCCAGGGCTCGGATGGTCTCGTACAGCTTCTCGAACGGCTCGGTGTACGTCGGCACGAGGGCCACGTGGTAGAGCCGGCGAGGATCGGGGAGCGGCTCGCCGCGCCGGGCGAGGATCCGGGCAAGATCGTGCCGCTCACGCTCGAGGCGCACCAGCTCGCGCTGCCCGCCGACGGCCGCCAGCCCCTCGCCGCGTCGCTGAAGCTCCTCGATCCGAGCCCGGACCAGCGGCGCCAGCCGCTCGATCTCGGCCAGCCGACCGACCGGGTCGGCCAGGGCCAGGGCGCGGGTACGCCAGTCCTCGGCCATCGTCCGGCGTATCCGGGCGAACGTGAAGCAGACGCTGCCGGTCAGCAGGACCGCCTTGTAGAGCCAATAGAAGTCGAAGCTCAGGACGAACCAGGCGACGACCTCGGGAAACCGAAACGACAGCATCAGCGGGCTGAGGATGAGCGCCCAGCTGACCAGGCCGGGGACGACCTCGAGCGTCCGCTGGGCGATCTTGGCCCGGGCGGGGTCGCCCGTGTCGGTCGACGGGCTGCTGGGCCGCGTTGTGGATGAGTCGAGGATTGGCGCCGGGACGACCAGCGAGCGCGAGCTCTCGGGCGCTGGGGCGATCAGCGGGCCGGAGCCATCCGGCCCAGGGGCGAGGGCGGTCCCGGCCGGACCTCCGGTCAGGCTCGACGCCCGATCTTCAGCCACCCTCGTCGATCGGCGTGAGCCAGTGTCGGTACTCGGCCAGCCGGCCGCGGACGGCATCGAAGTAGCGGTCGCGGATCAACCGCCCGATCGGTCCGACCTCGCCCCGTCCGATCGGGCGATGATCGAGCTCGATGACTGGCGAGACCTGGACCCCGGTCCCGCACAGGAAGACCTCGTCGGCGATGTACAGCTCCGTGCGGTCGATCGAGCGGACCTCGACGGGAATGCGCTCGTTGGTCGCGATCTCGAGGAGCGCCTTGCGCGTGACCCCCTCGAGGATGTCATCCGTGACCGGCGGGGTGAGGAGAACGCCATCGCGGATGACGAACAGGTTGGCCGCCGAAGCCTCCGAGGCG
>JAXDKT010000087.1:0-2572 GCA_034666965.1 Chloroflexota bacterium
GTCGTGGTCTGGGCCGACCGCATCGTTCCTGGCCTCATCTTCGGTTCGCTGGTGAGCGCCGCCGCCCTCGTGAAAGCCCTGCTGATGGTCGAGCGTCGTGGCCCGGACGTGGCGGTCGGCGTTCGGGTGGACCGTCGAACCCAGCCTGCCCTGGTCGATCTCGTCCACGACGTTGCCGATCGCATGGGGACCCGACCGCCGTCCCGGATCTGGCTCGTCCCCGAAGTGAACGCCTTCGTGCACCAACACGGCCGTCTCATCGGCCTCCTTCCCGGGCGCCGGGTCATGGCGATCGGCGTCGGCCTGATCGAGTCCACCGATGTCGAAGGCCTGCGGGCGGTGATCGCCCATGAGCTGGGTCACTATTCGGGCGGCGACACGCACCTCGGCCCACTGGTCTACCGGGGCTCAGCCGCCATCGCCCGGATCCGGGCCGACCTCGGCGACAGCGCCGTGGGCGCCGTGTTCGCCGCTTATGGCCGTATCTACCAGCGGGTCACGTGCGGCGTCCGCCGAAGCCAGGAACTCGCCGCGGATCAGACTGCCGCCCAATTGACCGGCCGGGACACCGTCGCTCGGGTGCTGGTCGAGATGGACCTGGCCGCCCACGCCTACGAGCGATACGTCGCCTCCTACATCGGGCCGGCATGGGCCTGCGGCCGTCACCCGCTCGACTTCTACGGCGGCTTCCGGGCCCTGCTCGGCGACGAGACCCACGCGGCGGAGCTTCACGAGGCCCGCCGGGCCCAGCCAACCGTGTCCCAGACCAGTGATTCGCATCCGAGCACCACCGAGCGCCTCATTGCGCTCGGCGTCGATCCCGGGTCGACTCCGAGCGCCCGATCGGCTCCGGCGGCCCGGGGGCTGCTGGTGGATCCCGAAACCATCGAGGAGGCAGTGGCTCTGGACCTGGCCCGCAAGGCGACCAACGGCGCAGCCCTGCAGCCCCTGTCGTGGGTGTCCTACGGGGAAGCGGTGCTCCGGCCGACCCTGGCCGACCGGTCCCAAGCGGTCGTGGCCGCCCTGTCCCAACTGCGCCCGCCGGTAACCCCCTCCCTGTCCGGGCTGCTCGATGTGATCGCCGCGGACCGAATCGACGAACTCCTTGACCACCTGGTCCTCCGCTGGCGCGCCCTCCCAGAGCCGAAGCGGCGACGCCAGGCCGTACAGGTGCTCGCTCCGGCCATTGCCGGCCTCCTTGCCGAGGCGCTCCAGTCCGCCGGCCGGGGTGCCTGGCAACTGTCCTGGTCGAGCAAGGCCGCCTTCGTCGACGGGGACCGCGTCGCACTCCCCGTCTGGGAGCTGGCTGAACAGGCCGCCGGAAGCCCCGAGGGTGCGGCGGATGTGCGGGCCACCATGCTCGCGATCGGGGTGTTCGAGGCCCTGGGGGCCGCATAGAGGGCTCCGAGTGTCGTCGTTACCAGCCGAGGTCGGGCCCGTCGATGCCTCTTCCGGGCAGGGGCGGGGCAGCGATGTCGATGTCGGCGGGGGTCTCACGATTCCGCCCAACGATTGCCCGGACTCTTGGCGGCCCCCGCCGTAGTCGGGAAGGGATTCCCGATACGTCGGAGCGGTTCGCTCGACCTCACTGGTGCCCCTCCCCGCCCGGCCATAGCTAGGGCCGAAGGTCCCGATCGCACGGGCTCTCTGGGCTCCGGCGGGGTAGACTGCCCTGCCGAACGCATCCGGTCCTCCGGTCGCACGGCACTGCGGCGGGAGAACACGGATGTTGACGAACAGCGGACACCAGTCCCTGGCGTCGGAGTCCCCGAGCTTGGAGGACGAGCGGCTCCTCCTCGTCGAGGGCGTGCGGGAGTACGCGATCTTCATGCTCCTGCCCGACGGGGTCATCGCCACCTGGAATCCAGGCGGGGAGCGCATCAAGGGGTACGCCGCGGCAGAGATCATCGGGCGGCACTTCTCCGTCTTCTTCCTGTCCGATGACGTCGCCGCCGGCAAGCCGCAGGCGCTCCTCGACCGGGCTCGTCGCGATGGCCAGGCCCGCGACCAGGGGTGGCGGCTGCGAAAGGACGGCACGCGGTTCTGGGCCGACGTGCTCGTGACCGCGCTCGTCGACGATCTCGGAGAGCTGTACGGCTTCGCCAAGCTGACCCGGGACGAGACCGAACGCCGGGACGCCGAGGAGCAGAGCCGGGTCCTGGAGCGTCTCGCGGAACGCCAGGAGCTGTCCAGCAGCCTGCAGCTCCAGGTGATCAAGCGGATCTTCGGGGCGGGACTCACGCTCGATTCGGCTCTCACTCTGGTCCACGATCCCGCGGCCCGGGACCGCATCGAGGCCGCCATCAGCGAGCTGGACGAAACGGTCCGCGAGATCCGGGTCTCCCTGTTCGCCTCCGGCCCGGAGACGCTCTAGGTACTGGTGGCCGGGAGAACACCCAACCCTCTGCCGGGGCCCGGTCGTGGCTCGAGCCGGCAGAGGGTCTTACGGCGGCGGCGGGGTACGGCGTTCTCACCAATGCGCGGGGAACCTACGTGCACGGCTGATCGCTGGACATGGCCCACATCACCAGGCTCTCGAGGCAAGAATGGCGGATATGACGATCAAAGTCTT
>JAXDKT010000088.1:0-3051 GCA_034666965.1 Chloroflexota bacterium
CCGACGGCGAGGTCGACGAGATCGACAAGCAGTTCCAGCGCGGCCTGATCACCGACGACGAGCGCTACGAGCAGGTCGTCTCGGTCTGGCAGCGGACGACCTCGGAGATGTCCGACGCGATGATGGCCGGCCTCGATCCGTTCGGGGCGGTCACGATGATGACCTCCTCGGGCGCCCGCGGAAACAAGGGCAACATCGGTCAGCTGGGCGCGATGCGCGGCCTGATGGCCGATCCCTCGGGCAGGATCATCGACGTCCCCGTCCGGAGCAACTTCCGGGAGGGCATGACGGTCCTCGAATACTTCATCTCCACCCACGGCGCCCGCAAGGGCCTGGCCGACACCGCGCTGCGGACGGCCGACTCCGGGTACCTCACCCGGCGCCTGGTCGACGTGGCCCAGGACGTCATCACCCGCGAGGACGACTGCGGCACCGAAGAGGGCAGCTGGATCACCCGGACCGAATCGGTCGAGATCGCCGGCAACGAGGAGGGGGCCTTCGGTCGCCGCCTGGTCGGCCGGCTGGCGGCCGCGCCGATCGTCGACCCGTCAAGCAAGTCCAAGAAGCCGACCGTCATCGTCGAGCGCAACGAGCTGATCACCGAGGATCTCGCCCGGGCCGTCGACGCGGCCGGGATCGACGAGGTCGTGGTCCGCTCGCCGCTGACCTGCGAGGCTCGCCACGGCGTGTGCCGGGCGTGCTACGGACGCAATCTGGCCACCGGCCAGCTGATCGGCATCGGTGAGGCCGTGGGCATCATCGCCGCGCAGTCGATCGGCGAGCCGGGCACCCAGCTGACGATGCGAACGTTCCACACCGGCGGCGTCGCCGGGCTGGACATCACCGCCGGTCTGCCCCGGGTGGAGGAGCTGTTCGAGGCCCGAGTGCCCAAGGGCAAGGCCGAGATCAGCCACATCGATGGCGTCGTGGAGGTCATCCGCGAGGCCCAGACCCGGGTCAAGGTCGTCAGTCGCGAGTCGTATGACACGTCATTGACGATCCCCAAGGGCGCCGAGCTGCTGGTCGCTCCCGGCGATGCCGTGACGGCCAACCAGGTCATCGCCCGGGCCGAGGGCAAGGACGGACCGATCGAGGTCCTCGCCCCGGTCGCCGGCTTCCTGGTCAAGGAGGGCGACAGCTATGTCGTCCGGGCCGAGGACGTCGTCGAGCGCGAATACGTCATCCCCCACAACGCCAAGCTCAAGGTCGAGAGTGGCCAGGAGATCCGGGCCGGCGATGCCATCACCGACGGCCCGATCAACCCGCAGGAATACCTCGACACCCGGGGCAAGGATGCCGTCCAGCGCTACCTGGTCAAGGAAGTCCAGAAGGTCTACCGCAGCCAGGGCGTGACCATCAACGACAAGCACATCGAGATCATCGTCCGCCAGATGCTCCGCAAGGTGCGGATCGACCAGCCGGGCGACGTGGACCTGCTGCCGACCGAGCTGATCGATCGGCTCGAGTTCGAAGAGGCCAACGATCGGGTCCTGGCCGAGGGTGGCGAGCCGGCCACGGCCCAGACCGTCCTGCTGGGCGTGACCAAGGCCTCGCTCAACACCTCCAGCTTCCTCGCCGCGGCGTCCTTCCAGGAGACGACCCGGGTGCTCACCGAGGCCGCCATCAACGGCGCCAAGGACCACCTCATCGGGCTCAAGGAGAACGTCATCATCGGCAAGCTGATCCCCGCCGGGACCGGCGCGCCGGCGAACCTCGCCGCGGCCCAGGAGCGTCGCCGTCGGGCAGCTCTCGAGGCGCTGGCCGGCGAAGAGCTCGAGGGTCTGACCGGCGACGGCGAGTTCAACCCGTTCCTCGAGGACGGCTCGAGCCGACCGGCCGACGACGAGACCGCGGGGCTCGCCTCGCTCCTTGCCGCAACGCCGGCCGACGACGAGGACGACGACCTCGCCGACCTCCCGCTCGAGGGCGGCGCCTCGCCCGACGACGAGCTGGCCGACCCCGCGCGCAACCCGTTCCGTGAATCGGACGACGAGCCGGCCGAAGCCGTCTCGTCCAAGAAGGACTGAGGGACCCGACCCACCCAGACCACCCTCCGTCGGCGGGCCTCGCGCGTTTGACACACGAACGAGCCCGCTGATATCCTCCGCCTTCGTGGCCTCAGCCAGGCCGAACGCCCGTGCGCGTGTGTCGCGGCCCGCCACCACCTCTTCGAACCCCACCAGACTCCGGTCCCCCGCCCAGCGGCGCCGGCTGACCGGGGCGGTCCTCACCGCCCGAACCATCTTTGAGAGGAGCAGCGTCTTCGTGCCGACGATCAGCCAGCTCGTGCGACACGGCCGCAAGCGCAAGATCCCCAAGGTCAAGGCGCCGGCCATGCGCAAGAACTGGAACAGCCTGAAGCAACGCCAGGAGCCGATCCCGGGCGCCCCGCAGAAGCGCGGCGTCTGTCTTCAGGTGCGCACGATGACCCCCAAGAAGCCTAACTCGGCGCTGCGCAAGATCGCCCGCGTGCGGCTGACCAACCAGATGGAGGTCACCGCCTACATCCCGGGCATCGGCCACAACCTCCAGGAGCACTCGGTGGTGCTCGTCCGGGGTGGCAAGGTCAAGGACCTGCCGTCGGTCAAATACCACATCATCCGGGGCACCCTCGACGCCGCCGGCGTCCGTGACCGGAAGCAAAGTCGGAGCAAGTACGGCGCCAAGCGCGCGCCCGCAATCGGGGGCAGGGCCTGATGCCGCGCCGCCAGAACATCGCTCGCAAGACCAAGTACGAGACAGTCCCGGTCAACCGCACGACCGCCCGCTTCAGCGCCAAGCTGATGCACGACGGCAAGCGCAACCTGGCCGATCGGATCCTGCGCCAGGCGCTCGCCCGGGCCGAGGCCCAGGCCCGCCGGCCGGGGATCGAGGTCCTCGAGTCCGCCCTCCGCAACGCCACGCCGATCATCGAGGTCAAGCCTCGCCGGGTCGGTGGCGCGACCTACCAGGTCCCGGTCGAGATCCGGGGCGATCGCCGCCTGTCGCTGGGCGTCCGCTGGCTCGTCCAGGCGGCCCGGAAGCGGAGCGGCAAGAGCATGGGTGAGAAGC
>JAXDKT010000089.1:0-5470 GCA_034666965.1 Chloroflexota bacterium
AGGATGTGCGACACGATCTTCCGAAGTGGGTATCGGTCGAGATTGGCGACCATCAGGCGCATCGATGGCTCGTATTGGGTGGCCATCTCTCCGCCGATGCCGAGGACGGACACGTTGCGGCTGCAGATGTCCGAGTTCGGATTGATCTGGACCGGACCCATGTCCACGAACGCGCCCGCTTCGACGATCACGCCCCCGGTGCGCACGACTCGGAGGGCTTCGGTGAAGGTCGCGGGCACACCGCTGCAGTCGAGCGCGATGTCGACGCCGCGCCCGTCGGTGGCGTCCAGAATTGCCGTCACCCGCTCGTCGGCGGTCATCGACGCGGCATCCAGCGCGAGGTCGACGCCGAAGGCGGCGGCTCGCTCGAGGCGCCCGGTCAGGATGTCGCTCGCGGTGACAAATCCCGCGCCGAGCATCCGGCTCTTGACCAAGTGGCAAAGCCCCAGCGGCCCAACGCCCAGGACCGCGACGGCGAAACCCGATCGAGCCCCGCCCTGCAACCCGAGGAGCGTGAGGGCCGTGTCAACGCCGTGGGTCACCGCCATCACCTCGGTGATGACGGCGACCTCGTCCGGAAGCGCGTCGGGAACGCGGAACAGCGGCGTTCCGGGGAGGAGGTACATGTACTGGGACCAGCCGCCGAACAGCCCTGGCGGGCGCGACAGGTTGAGACTGTTCCCGTAGTCCTCGAGGTCCTGGCAGAAGTAATACGGGAAGTCGTTGGCACAGTAGTAGCACCGACCGCAGGGCACGTTTGCTCCGGGGACGACTCGATCGCCGACCTTCAGCGGGCTCCCGTCGCTGGCGAACACCTCGCCACCGACCGCCGTCACCGTGCCGACGTTCTCGTGGCCGCAGATCAGCGGATAGTCGATGTCGCGCTCGTGCTTCGTGCCGGCGTACTGCCTGGACTCGCCGCGAAAGGTGTGCTTGTCGGTGCCGCAGATCCCGGAGAGATGGACGGCAATCACCACCGCGCCGGGCTCTGGCTCCGGCACCTGGGATTCGCGAAGTGCGATCGTGCCGGGCTTCTCCATGACGGCGGCGACGGACGTCGTCACCGCGTGGCGGTCCTGGCGGTCGTCACGCCGTCGCCGGCGCCGTGCCGCGGGCAAGTTGCTGCGCGAGCGCCGTGAGCTCGCTCCCACCGGCCATCTCGTTGATCAGCTGGTCGATGGTGATCTCATCTCGTCGGGCGTTCAGGCTCATCCGGCCGAGACTCAGGACCGCGAAATGGTCTCCGATCAGGAACGCATGATGCGGGTTGTGGGTGATGAACACGACGGCCACGCCGGACTCGCGTGCCTTGGCGACGTACTTGAGCACGATCCCGGATTGCTTGACGCCGAGTGCGGCAGTCGGCTCATCCAGGATCAGGACCTTGGCGCCGAAATAGACCGCGCGGGCGATGGCAACGCTCTGTCTCTCGCCGCCGGACAGCGTGCCGAGCGGCTGATCCACGCTGTCCAGGTGGATTCCAAGCTTTCCCAGCTCGTCGGCCGTGATCGTTCGCATCTTCTCGATGTCGAGGGGTCGCAGCAGCGGGATCGCCTTGCGGATCTCCGAGCCAAGGAAGAAGTTGCGCCAGGTCTCCATGAGATCGACGACGGCCAGGTCCTGGTAGACGGTCGCGATTCCGGCACGGAGCGCGTCCCTGGGCGAATCGAACCGCGTTTCCACGCCATTGATCTTCATCACGCCGGCGTCGGCCTGGTGAAGGCCGCTCATGATCTTGATCAGGCTCGACTTTCCCGCACCGTTGTCACCGAGCACACAGGTGACCTCACCGGCGCGGACCGCGAGGCTCACTCCCTCGAGCGCGCGGATGTGTCCGTAGTCCTTGGCGATGTCGGTCATCTCGATGATGGGTGTCTGCGCAGGCGCCATCAGACCTTCTCGGATATGCGCTTGACGTTCAGATTGAGGAGCACCGCGAGCAGCAGCATGAGACCGAGGAAGAATCGGAACCAGTTCGGATCCCACCCCGCGTAGACGATCCCCTGCACGGTCATTCCGTAGATCAGGGCTCCGATCGCCGAGCCGATCGCGGATCCCGCTCCGCCCGTGAGGGCACAGCCGCCGACGACCGCGGCGATGATGTACAGGAATTCCCCGCCGACGCCGGAGCCCGCCTGGACCGTGTTGTACCCCGAGAGCTGGTGCATGGCGTAGAACCAGGCGGAGAACCCGACGAAGGCGAAGAGTCCGATCTTGACCCGCTTCGTCGGCACGCCCACGGCGCGGGCGCTCGCCGCGTTCCCACCGGACGCAAGAATCCAGTTGCCGATGCGAGTTCGCATGAGCACGTACGTCGCGATCGCCACGAACACCAACCACCACAGGATCAGGATGCTGAATTGAGGGCCGCCTTCACCACCGAACTGGAGCCGGTAGGCGAAGAAGGCCTTGATCACCTCGAAGCCGGGCTCGCCGGCCACACTCGGTGTGGAGACCGCGTTCGTGACGAGCTTGGTGAAGCCAAGGTTGATCCCGAACAGCATGAACAGCGCGCTGAGGGTGATGAGAAAGCTCGGGATGCCGGTCTTCGTGACGAGCCACCCGTTGAACACTCCGATCAGGATGCTCACGGAGAGCGCGAGCGCCATGCTCACAAAGAGGTTGAGACCGAGCGTCACTGCGAGGACCGATGTCACCATCGACGCTGTCACGACGGCAACCCCCGACGACAGGTCGAACTCGCCGCCGATCATGAGGAGGGCGACCGCAACGGCCATCAAGCCGATCGTCGCGCTCTGGTAGAGGATCGTCGCCACGGCCGCCCAGGAGCGGAACGGCTCGGCGATGATCCAGAAGAGGATGAAGATCGCGACCGCAGCGACGAGCGCGCTCAGCTCCCGACGCAGCAGGATCCTGCCGAGGAGCGAGCGCGCCGACGCTCGGGTGGAGGCGCGGGCGGCCGTTTCCGACCGCCCGCCTCGTACGATCACGGGTCCTGAACCTGACCGGCTATCCGATCCAAGCTCGTGCTCTGCAGTCGACTATCGCGTCCCGTTCTTGGCGAAGGGCAGGATGACGCCGATGTTCGAGGCGTCCACGATCGCGGGGCCGGTCAGCGTCGACAGGCCCCCGCCGATGACGTTGCCGTTCGTCTTGAAGAGCCACAGGGAGCTGACGGCCAGATACCCCTGCAGGTAGGGCTGAGCGTCGACCGCCATCGCGATCTTCCCGTCCTTGATGGCGTTCGCCGCCGCCAGGTTGAGGTCGAAGGTCGCGACCTTGGCCTTGCTGCCGGCAACCCCGATGGCGTCGAGGGCAACCAGCGCAACGGGCGCACCCATGGTCACGATGTAATCGATCGAAGGATCCTGCTGCAGCTTGGCCACGATCGATGCGTTGACCGAGGCATCGTCGGTCCCGTTGACCTGCATGTTCTCACTGGTGACGCCCTCGCCAACGCCCTTGCAGCGGGCCTCGAGCGCGGTGGAGCCCTCCTGGTGAATCACGCACAGGACCTTCTTGCCGCCCTCGGCGGCGATTCGCTTGCCCAGGGCCTGCCCGGCGATGTATTCGTCCGATCCGAAATACATCATCGCGCCCATGGCCTGCCAGTCTTCGATGCCCGAATCGAACATCACGACCGGCACTCCGGCGGTATTCGCCGCCTTCACGACATTGACCAGGGCCGATGGGCCGGCGGCGGTCATGGCGATCCCGTCCACCTTCGAATCGATGGCGTTCTGGACGAGGGTTGCCTGCTTCGTGAAGTCGGGGTCGCTCGAGTACTTCAGGGTGACGCCAAGCTTCTCGGCTGCCGCCTTGGCGCCGGCCCGGATGATGTCCCAGTACGTGTCACCGGGCGTCTCGTGCGTGATCATCGCGATCGTGAGCGCGGGGCCTGTGGCGGTACCAGAGGCGCTCGGCGCCTGGGCCTGGTTGCAGGCGGCAATCACGAGGGCAATGACGACGCCCACCAGCGCAAACCGAACACCTCTTGGACGCGTGGACACAGCCTCTCCTCCTCGTACCGTTCGGACCCGCCGAGTCTGGGTATGCCGCTCGGGGGTGTCAATACACTGCTTCATTCGCGACATCGACCGTGTGGACCTCCTACCTAGCATGGCGTTTCGATCGGGATCCCTGGGGCCCGTCGTGAGCGTCCGTGATCTCCGCGACGCCCACCCAGCGCCGCTCCGCGGCCGACAGCTCCATCGCATCGCACACGGCCTGGACCGCCAGGCCATCGGCGAAGCTCGGCGTCCACGAGCCGCTTGGCCAGGCGCGCACCAGGTCGGCGGCCTGATTCACGAACGTCTCGCCATAGCCGATGCCCTGTCCGATCGGCCAACCCTGGGCGGCGTAGGGGTGGCTGGGATGCTCGGCCCGGATGCGTCGCATCCCATACAGCCCGGGATCGTCCGCCGCGTCGCCGTAGAGCAGCTCGTTCATGCGCGGGTACTCGAAGACCAGGGTGCCCTTTGTGCCGTTCACCTCGACGCTGAAGTCACAGGGCCGGCGGATCGCCAGCCGGGCCATCTCCACCGTCCCGCGCGCGCCACTCTCGAATCGGAGCAGCGCCGAGGAGGCATCGTCGATGGTGACCGGCCGGTCACCCTCCGCGCTCGGTCGCGTCCGGATGAACGTTTCCGATTGGGCCGATACCTCGGCGATCGGGCCGACCATCCACAGCGCCATGTCGATCATGTGGCTCCCGAGGTCGGCGATCGTCGTCCCGCCCATCGCGCGGTCGAAGCGCCAGTCGAACGGCGTGGTCGGATCGGTGAACTCATCCGACAGCCAGACCGCCCGCCACAAGCGAACGTCGCCGACCGTACCGTCGGCAATCATCCGGCGCATCAGGGCCACGGCTGGCAGGCGCCGGTAGTTGAACCCGATCGCGTTGCGCACGCCCGCCCGCGAAACGGCGGCCCACGCCGCATGCGCCTCCGCGTACGACGTCCCCAGCGGCTTCTCCGACAGGATCGCCTTGCCGGCGGCGGCGGCCGCCTTGGCGATCTCGGCGTGGGTGCCGGGTGGCGTGCAGACGTCGACCATGTCAATGTCGGCGCTCGTGACGAGGTCGCGCCAGTCGGTCGTCCAGCCCTCGGCGCCATAGGCCGCCGCCGCGGCGGCGACGGCGGCTTCGTCGCGGCCCGAGATCAGGGTGACGATCGGTCGCATGGGCAGCTCGGCCAGGGTCGGGGCCGCGCGGTAGCCGAAGCTGTGGGCTCGGCCCATCGTTCCGTAGCCGACGATCCCGATGCGGAGATCGGGCAGGCCGGTCACGAAGCGCCGCCTGCAACTGCGGGACTCGGCGGCAGGATCGCTGCCGAAGCCCGCTCGGCCGCCTCGAGCGCCGCCGCCGCGTCGTGGATCGAGGCGCCCGTGAGCGGCCCGCCCTGCGCGAAGATCGCGAAGCCCTCGGCCTGCCGCACGAGCGCGTCCAGCTGGGCCCGCTCGCCATCCTTCGGGTCGAGGAAGTCGCAGCGCACCGCGTCGCGCGTCCCGA
>JAXDKT010000090.1:0-10565 GCA_034666965.1 Chloroflexota bacterium
TGGCCGCCTCGTCAAGGAGCACGATCGGCCGCGTGTGGGTGTTCCCGGTCGAGACCACCGACTCGGACCACGACCCGCCGCCCGCGGGACGGACGAGCAGCTCGATCTCGGGCTCGCCGCCGGTGTCATTGCTGTTCTTGACGACCGCGTAGACGCGTCCGCTGGAATCGGCCTTGAGATTGATGTGGTCGTCCGCGGGGGCGGCGTTGCCGCTGCTCGGGGCGAGGGCGGTCTGGACCGTCCAGGCGTTTGGCGCGGCGTCGTCGAGGTGCCAGGCGAAGTAATCCTTCTTGTCGGTCTGGTTGCTCCAGAAGACGCCGACGGCGTTGTGGGTGGCGTCCTGCTTGAACGAGACGATCGAGGAGATGTCGTCGCTGCCGACCGTCACCCCGGTGACCGGGAGCGCGACACCCGTCGTCCAGCTCGCGTCGTTGCCGCCCTGCGTGTGGTTGGTGTACACGACGCGATTGCTGCCCGACGGCTCGGTCCAGGTCGCCCACAGCGTACCCACCGAATCCTTGGCGATGACCAGGGTCTCCAGCTTGGAGCCGGTCCGGATCGTCGCGTACGGGTTGGTTCCCCCGGCGTCGTTGGTGTAGGTCTTCGTTCCTGAGTCGTAGCTGAAGCGGTACAGCCGGGCGGGATTGGTGCCCGCCGCGGCGCTGTCACTCTGGAGCTGCGACGCGACATAGAGGTGCGTGCCATCCCACAGGGTGTCCGCGCGGGTGCCCTTGCGGTCGTCCAGACGGGTGGCGGTCTTGACCCAGCTGTCGGTGGCGGAGTCGAGCTTGTAGATGTAGAAATCCTGGCTGACGTCATCCCAGATGCTGCCCCACCAGATACCGTCGTTGGTGAACCACAGCTTGCTCTCGGGCTTGGATCCGGAGATGCCACCGGTGCCGTTGACGTAGGGTCCGTCCTTGTGGCCCAGGTCCGCTGCGTAGGCCACGGCGGCGGCCGCCACCAGCAGCAGCAGGCTGGCCACGAAGGCACCGGCCAGCCTGAGCGGGAATGAGCTCAATGACGCCCTTCGGCGGGAATCGTTCGACACGACCGGCACCCTCCTAAACCCCGCCACCCGTTCAGGCACCGGATCTCTTGAATACGGCCACGACCGTCCACCACAGGATCTTGAGGTCGAGCCCGAGCGACATCCGCTGGAGGTATTCGACATCGAGTCGAAGCCGCTCATCGAATGTCGCCGCGTTTCGTTCCTTGACCTGCCACAGGCCGGTGATCCCCGGCGTGGCTTCGAGTCGCTCGGTGTGCCACAGGTTGTAGGTGCTGGCCGCGAAGGATGTCGGGCGGGGCCCGACGAGGCTCATCTCCCCGCGGAGCACGTTGAGGATCTGGGGCAGCTCGTCCAGGCTGGTCTTGCGCAGGACCTTGCCGACCCGGGTGATCCGAGGGTCGTCGATGATCTTGAAGTCCGGCGGCGGCAGGATGTTGAGGTGCATCAGCGAGGCTTTGAGCGCCTCGGCGTCCCGGACCATCGTCCGGAACTTGAGCATCCCGAACCGGACGCCATGGTGGCCAGTCCGCTGCTGGGTGAACAGGATCGGGCCGGGCGAGTCGAGCCGGACGGCGATGGCGCACAAGAGCAGGACCGGAGCGACCAGCGGCATCAACGCCAGGCAGACGACCACGTCGAACAGGCGCTTGAACGGTCGGTATCGCTCGCGGCGGGCCACGGATGGGACGACGATGTCAGCTCGAAGACTCACGACGATCCGTCAGCGTTGGGTCGGGGACGAGGTGAGGACGCAGCTCGATGACGTCGGCGGGCAGATCGAGCGGTCGACCGACGCCCTTGGGCACCGGCACGGAGACCATCGGGGTCCCGTACAGGGCAGCGAGGAGCGCGCCGCTGGTCAGGCCATCGGCCGGGAACGTGGCGATGTTGGCGCCACCGACGGCCTCGGGCTGGCGCTTACGAAGGCGCTCGACGAGGATCTCGGCGGCAGCTCGGTCGGCCTCGGGAAGCAGGACGTTGACGTCCCCGTGCTCCGACCAGGTTCGGTCGATCCGGCGCAGATAGGGAGCGATCGCGGCGGAGCGCGCGGCCGCATCGGTGCCCGAGGCGCCGGGCAGCCGAACGATCGCGAGCGGGCGCTCGTGACGGCGGGCACGAGCCAGCTCGCGATGGACGTCCTCCCAGCCGGTGGTCGTGAGGGCCGGTGCGGCGGTTCGCCCGACGCGCCGGTCAGCGAGTCGCGCCCGGGACATGAACGCGACGAGGAGGACGATCAGGCCAACGACTGCGATCGGCCACGGATTACCGGTGGCAATCCCCCAGCCGATGCCACCCCCAGCGATCGCCGTCAGGACCGCGAGGCCCATCAGTAGTCGCCGAGGATCGTGGCCTCGGTCAGGCCCAGCGCGGCGGCCGATGCGGTCTGACCGCCGACGACGGCGGGCAGGCCGGGCGGCATGGCGAGGGGCGCCCCGATCTCCTCGGGATCCATTCGGCCGCGGCCAAAGGCCACGTAGGTGAAGCCGGCCCGGGCCAGGACGTCAGGAGCGAGGGCGTTCCGGCCGTCGACGATGAGGGCCTGGCGCATCGAGGCGGCCACGCTGTCCCAGTCGAGGCCGGCGAACTCGGCCCATTCGGTCACCAGGGCGGCGGCGTCGGCATCGGCCAATGCCTCGGCGGCGGAGTCGACCACGATGAGGCCCTCGATCTGGGCGGCGGCGCGGACCCGGGCGCGCTCCATGGGGTCGTAGGCCACGACGGTCGCGCCACGCTCGATGAGCAGGGCGGCGACGGTCAGGGCCGGGGCCTCGCGGAGGTCGTCGGTGCCCGGCTTGAAGGTCAGTCCGAGGAGGGCGATCCGGCGGCCGACAAGCTCGCCACCGGTCAGAGCCTGGACCCGATCGACCAGCTCGACGCGCTGGTCGTGATTGATCTGGTCGACCGCGGCCAGGATCGGCGTGGCGACCCCGATCCGGGCGGCGTTGCGAACGGTCTGGGTGACCTGGTGCGGCAAGCACGAGCCACCGAAGCCGATGCCCGCCTTGAGGAAGCTGCCGCCGATCCGGGCGTCGTACGCCATCGCGCCGACGACGTCGTCGACCTTGCCGCCGTAGGCGTCGCACAGGCGGGCGAGCTCGTTGGCAAACGAGATCTTGGTAGCCAGGAACAGGTTTGCGCCAAGCTTCGAGAGCGAGGCGTCGACGCCGCGCATGACGATGATCGGGGCGTCGACCCGGTGGTAGACCCGTCGGATCGTGCGCACGCCGTGACCGTCCGGGTCGCGGATGACGCCGGCGACCACGCGGTCCGGTCCGAGGAAGTCGGCAACGGCCTGGCTCTCGCGAGTGAACTCCGGGTTGAGGATGACGGGCACTCGCGGCCGACCGGCCTGGTCGCGGATCTCGTCCACGATCGCACCGAGTTGTCGAACGAAGTCGGGCGGGATCGTGGAGCGAACCACGAGCACGGCGTCATCGGCGAGCAGCGGAACGGCCTCGGTCAGGCAGCGCAGCAGCGTGCCGGTCTGCCAATTGCCCTCGGCATCGGTCGTGCCCACTGCGAGCATGACCACGTGGGCGGAGGTGAGGGCCTCGCTGGGATGGCCGCTGAACCGGAGGGTGCCGGCGGCGGCGTACGTCTGGACGAGCTCGTCGAGACCCGGCTCGTGGAGCGGGACGTGCCCGCTCAGCAAGCTCGTCAGACGATCCGGGTCCGCTTCGAGGCCGATGACCTCATGATCCCAACGGGCGAGACCCGCCGCGGTCACCAGACCAACGTACCCGAGCCCCACGACCGTGATCCGCACTGTGCCCTCCCCCGAGGCTTGACGCTCGACCCGAACAGCTCACCCTGCTCGCCGATACATCCCTCGTTCCGATGGATACGGCCGATCCGGCCGCCGGTGTCGGAGTCAGCGCCTGTCGAGAGCCTCGACGGATCCGAGTGCGTGCATGATTGGACGGGCTGGTTGCGACTTGGAAGAGAAGAGAAATGAGTCCGTTTCGCCCGTCGGATCCGAGTCTCCTCGGACGCTTTTACCGACTCACGGAGTCTAGCGACGCGTACCTTGCGGTCGCAATAACAAACAGGTTGTTGATGGCCCGTTAGTACTGTTCGGAGCCTTGCCAAACGGGTTTACCGGTGCGTGCAGTCAACGCTCGGGCCACCGATGGTCCTACGGTTCCCGACCCCCGACAGATCCCGCTAGGATGGGCGTGCCCGCCCCGGCGTCGCGGAACCGGGAGCGCAGGAACCGAGGAGAGACGACATCGATCTGGCGCTACCGATCCTGTTCGTGGTGTCGGCGATCATCTTTGGACCGTTGTCCGGCTGGCTCGCGCTCGCGCGCGAGCGCAGTGCGACGATCTGGTTCGCCTATGGGCTGCTGCTGGGTCCGATCGCGCCCTTCCTGATCGCCCTGGCCCCGCCCGGCCGCTGCCGGATATGCGGCGAGCCCGGTCGCGGCTGGCTGACCCGCTGCGAGTGGTGCGGGGCGGCGGTGGACGGCTCGGCCGGGCCGACCCTGGCCGCGCCCAGTCCCGGCCCATTGGCCTCGATCCCCGGCTCGACCGGGCCCCTGGAAGCCGGCCGGAGCAGCCCGAATCTGACCGCGGTCGGGGCGGTCTCGCCGGTGAGCGTGGCAGCGCCCTCCGCGGCGTCGGATGGCCACGTCCGCGATCCGGGTTCCCGCTTCAACTCGGAGACCGAGATCCTGGCCACCGGCGTCTTCGTCGGTGGCTCCGTCCACCTCTCCCTGGGCGCCCGCTACGCGATCGCCCGACGGAAGCGCACCTTCGAGGTGCTCGGGCCCGTGGACGTCGCGCCGGGCGTGCTCCGTCTCGAGCACCCGATGGCGGGTCTCGACGCGACGGTCGTGGCCGATCGCCTCGTGGTGACGGAGAAGACGACCGGCCGCCCGACGTTCGTCATCGTCTTCCAGGCGCTGACCGTCCAGGATGGGGTCGACCTCGAGGCGGCCTTCAGTGCCAAGCGTCGAGTCGCACGGCGGGCAACGGGCTGATGACGGTCGCCTGGCGGCGGGCGTGACCGAGCCGATCATCCGACCCGACGAGCCCGCCCACCGTCAGCCCGGTGGCGGCCTCGCGGCCGTGGTCGCGCCCGAAGGCGTCGCCGCGATCCTGGCCATCGCCCTGGTCGGCGTGCTCCTTACAGCGCGCCTTGCAGGATTGGGTGGGACGGGGCGCACGCCGACCCCGGGACCGTCGGACGGCTCGAGCCCCGGGCAAACCGTCGCCGGACCGGCCGTCGACCTGGTCTCGATCGGCCTGGTCCTCGGCGTCGACCGGCGCTTGCTGGACTACGGGCAGACGCTCCAGACGGAGATCGACAAGTCGACGGTCGACACCGTCAATGTCAAGGCGACGATGGGCCAGATGAACCAGCAACTCCTGGCTGGCGCACCGGCGGCCGCTCGCCTCCAGGATTCGCCGCCGACCGCCGCCGTCGGCCGGGATCTGAGCGCGGTCTACGCTCAGCTCCGTACGAAGATCGATGAGGCCAACGACTTCAAGAACAGTGATGAGCCAGCCTGGCGGGCGTCGGCGATCGCGGTGGTCGAACTGCTCAAGGCCCTGGCACCGATCGACCTGCGCCTGGAACGACTGCAGGCGGGACTGTCCGATCCCGCCGTCGAGACCTCGCCATCGGCGCCGCCGTCAGCGCCGCCGACCAGCCCTCCATCGCCGACGGCGACGCCGGCGCCGACCGCCCCGCCGAGCGCGCCCCCGTCGTCCGGCTCGACCACGCCGCCGTCGGGCACGCCGACGCCGTCCGGAACGCCACCCCTGGCCGAACCAAACCAGCTCCAGAACCCGGGCTTCGAGGCCGGGATCGATCCGTGGGAGCTGGTGCTGGCGAACCCGAACGTCCACGCCGGTGTGGCCGCCGACACGGCGGGCCCCAAGAGCGGCAAGACGTCGGCCCGGATCGACATCAGCGCATTCGACGGGAACCCCCAGAGCATCTCTCTTCAGCAGACCGGGGTGACCCTCGAGCAGGGCGCCAAGTACCGCGTCTCGATCGCGCTCCGGTCCTCGATCGATCGGGAGGTCCGGGTCCGCGTGACGTCGGCGTCACCGCCGGCGCAGACCTACGGGCGCCAGACCCTGCTCGTGGGCGGGACCTGGACGGTCCAGACCTTCGAGTTCACCACGGCCGTCGGCGGGAGCGGCCGCCTGTTCACCATCGAGGTCGGGCAGGCCGGCGGGTCGGTCTGGATCGACGACGTGTCAATCGCGCGGGTCTCGCCCTTCGGACCCTAGGCCGCCGAGCGGAGGAGCTGAGGCTCAGCTGTTCCGCAGGCCACGGTGCCAGTCGACCTGGCGGCGCAAGCCCTCGCGCGCGCCGACGGTTGGCCGGTAGCCGAAGGTTCGCTCGGCCCGGCCGGTATCGGCACCGGTCCGGCGCTGGTCCCCGGGTTGCGCCTCGGTCCGCACGATGATCGGCTCCACGCCCACGAACTCGGCGATCGTCGCGATGGCCTGGTTGACCGTCAGCGATTGCCCGCCACCAATGTTGTAGACCTGGCCGATCTCGCCGCCCTGGAGCGCAGCCAAGGTGCCCTCGACCGCGTCCGAGATGAACGTGTTCGAGCGAGTCTGCTCGCCGTCACCGAAGACCGTGATCGGGCGGCCGTCGAGCATCGCCTCGATGAACCGGTGGTAGGCCATGTCGGGGCGCTGGCGCGGTCCGAAGATCGAGAAGTAGCGAACGATGACCGCGGGAAACCCGAACGTCGCGACGTGGGCCTGGATGAGATGCTCGGCCGCCAGCTTGGTGACGCCGTACGGCGAGATCGGCCGGAGCGGCATCGTCTCGTCACCGACCGCCTCGAGTCCATAGACCGACGAGGTCGACGCCTGGAGGAAGCGCCGGATGCCCGCGGTCCGGCACGCCTCGAGGAGGCGGGCGACCCCCAGGACGTTGCAGTCGAGATAGGCCTCGACGTCCGACCAGCTACGCGGCAGGCCCGGCATCGCGGCCTCGTGAATGACCGCCTCGACGCCGTCGACCGCCGCTCCGAGCGAATCCCGGCGCAAGTCCAGCTCGTGAAAGGCGAAGCCCGGTCGCCCGAGGATGGCGGCCAGGTTGCGTTCTTTGACCGGCCGCGGGTAGTAGTCGGTGAAGGCGTCGAGGCCGACCACCTCGTGGCCATCGGACAGCAGTCGCTCGGCGACGTGGGAGCCGACGAACCCGGCCACGCCGGTCACCAGGATGCGCATGGCCGGCAAGCCTAGCGGATGACCGAGATGTCGTCCCAGTTCAGCCCGATCCCCGGCCCACCGGTCGGCGTGCGCAGGCAGACCTTGTCCATGGGCAGGGTCGTGGTGTCCCGCCAGGGAATGTTCTGGACGGCGATGAGCCGACGCCCCGTTCCGTTGAGCAGAGTCCAGTCGAAGGTCCGGCTGGTGAGATGCACGACCACGATCGAGCGATACCAGACCCGCGGTCGCACCGCGACGAGGGTCCGGATCTTGGTCTGGCCGCGGAAGTAGGCGAACGTGCCGTTGCGGCCGAAGCGGACGGTGGCGGCCTCCACGCCTTCGCCCCGCACCTCGGTCAGGACGGCGTCGGACGGGCCGGTCCGGGCCAGCCGGACCCGGACGTCGACCGTCAGGTCACCGGTGGTCACCGTCGGGAACGACTTGCAGGCCCGAACGTCGTGGCCGGGGTCCCGGGCGATGAGCGAGCCGATTCTGTTGGTCTTGCTCGTGGCCAGGCCCTGGACGGTGAAGGACCCGACCGGGTCGGTCGCCCGCAGCTCCCAGCCGATGTTCGGGGTCGAGCCGACCTTCCACGGATCGAAGCCGTCGCGGAAGACGAGCTGCGGGCCGTTGCTGGCCCCGGCCGCTGGCAGCGGGCCGGCGGCGACCCCACCGCCCAGATCGGCGACGCCGTGGAGATAGCGGGTGGTTGCCGGGTCGTAGGCCAACACGACCAGGCCCGTCTCGGGGGAGATCGCGCCCTTGGTCGAAGTGCCGCGCGAGGCCAGCGTTGCGGCGGGGTCGGTGATCAATGGGCTGCCCGCGCCGGTCGTGAATGACGGCAGGTCGACCCGGCCGCGCTTGAAGTTGATGGCACCACCGCGTTTGGGCGTGGTAGCCATCACGTACACGATCCCGGTGGTGCCGTCGACGGCCACCAGGGGTGAGGCGTTCTGGTCCCGGATCTGGCTGACCAGGACGCTCGACCAGGTGCCACTGGTGGTCCGCGTCAGGAGGAGGGTCTGCGGCGCGGTCGACGGTGAAGCTGGGTCGTCGTCGAGGGCGGTCGATACCGCCGCGTAGAGGCGACCGTCGGCGGCCGCCACGACCTTGAGCTGTCCACTGGCGATGCCGCGGGCCTGGATGGCGATCTCGGGCTTGGCCCAGGTTTCGTCGGGATCGCCGTCCAGGTGGGTGGCCAGGTAGTAGGCCCCGCTGGACCGGCTGCCCCACATCACCCCGATCCGCCCGGGACCGAAGGCCACGACGCTGGCGACGTCGGCGGCGGTCACCAGGCTGCCCGGCGCGGGGAGGGCGAACGGAGTGCCCCAGTGGAGGTCGTCGCCAAGCGTGCGGTTGACGGTGACCTGGCCGTCATCGGCCACGTAGGTCGTCCACAGCTCCCCGGTCGTGTCCTGGGCGAGGACCATCGAGTCGACCCCGGTGGCCGTGATCGGGATGGGGAAGTCGCGGTCGAGGGTGAACCGGCGGTTCTTCGCGTCGAAGCTGTATCGGATGAGTCGGGCCGCACCCGAGGCCGTCTTGGTCGTCGCGGCGCTGACGACGTACAGATGGGTTCCGTCCCATAGGCAGTCGGGCTGCGCCCCGCGACGCTCGTCGATGAGCGTTCCGGTGTCTCGCCACGACTTGCCCCCGTCGACCAGCTCGTAGATGTGGTACTGAAGGGTCGTCGGCTCGACCATGGCCGCCCACCAGGCGCCGCCCGCGATCCAGAGCTTCGACTGGGCCCGGTCACCGGTCGGCGATCCCGGGCCGGCCGCGCCCAGGACCTGGTCGAGGTAGGTTGCCGTCTTCGGCTCGGCGGGCAGAGCGGCCGTGGGGCTGGGACGGCTGGCCGACGGATCGCTGCTGGGCGTCGGCCCCGTGGGCCCGGACGCCGAATTCCAGACGATGGCGACGGTGATGGCGGCCACGGCGGCCAGCCCCAGCAACTTGATCCGGTTGGACATGCGCTCCGATCTCCATGCCGACCCCGAAGCTCGGACGGACGGCGGCGGCGGCGAGTATACGACCACCTTCGTTCTCGGCCCGGGGTGGCGTGGACCGAGACGACGGGCGACCCTATAGTGGCCCGATGCAACAAGTCATCCTCGTGTCCAGCTTCGCCGCCCTGATCGGCGGGCTGGCGCTCATCGTCTCGCGCTGGTCGTGGGACAGTGGGTCGGTACCGCGCCGGATGATGCTCGGCGTGGTCCCGGGGATCTGTGGCGCGATCCTCATCGGTTTCTGGCAGCTGGACCTGGTGCCCGATCAGGTCGAAGCGGCGCTCCTGCCGATCGGGCTCGCGATCGGTTCGTTCGCGCTCGGGTTGCTCGTCCTGGTCCAGCTGCGGGCCCGTTAGCGGGCTCCGCGGGGATGACCCAGCGTGCCGCCGGGGGACCGGTGGACTTCGACCTGCACGGCTACGTCGGCGTCCGGCTGCTTGGCGCGACGTCCGCGGATGCCCGCGCCGTCCGTCGTCAGCTCGGCCCCATCGAACGGCCTCTCGATCGGCCGGCGGAGATCGAGATCGAGTATGTCGATCGGATTGAGACGGACGGTCCGCTCCGGTTCGTCGGCCGCGACGATGCTGCTTTCGATCGATGGTCGCTGGTCCTCCTGCGCGGCCGGTTCAAGGCGTCGGTCCGGGTGGCGATCCCGCTCGACCGGGTCGGCGGAACGTGCCGGATCGTCGCCGAGCGGGGCGTCGGACCCATCCCCCTGCTCCTCCCGATGATCAACCTGACTGCCCTCGGCCGTGGCCTCCTGCCCATTCACGCCTCGGCGTTCGTCCACGGTGGTCGGGGGGTGCTGGTCACCGGTTGGGCGAAGGGTGGCAAGAGCGAGGTCCTGCTGGCCTTCGCCGAACGGGGCGCCGCATACGTCGGCGACGAGTGGGTCTACCTGGCCGACGATGGGGCCCGGATGGTCGGTCTGCCGGAGCCGATCCGGCTGTGGGACTGGCAGCTTCGGGCGATGCCCGCGTTTGCCGCCCGAGTCTCGCGCGGCCAACGGCTCCGACTCGCCTCGACCCGCGCCCTGGGCGCGGTCATGGGCGGCACGGCCGGGGCGCCGGTCGTTCGCCGGACGGCGGGTGGGCGGACCCTGCGCCGGCTGCGCCCCTTCGTCGACCATCAGCTCGACGTCCAGATCCCGCCGGCCCAGCTGTTCGATGGCCGGGTCCTCCCCGACGGCGCGCCGCTCGATCGGCTGGTGTTCGTGGAGAGCGCCGAGGGAGAGGACACCGTCGTCGAGCCGATCGCCGGCAGCGAGGTCGCCCGGCGCATGGTCCACTCGATCCGGCACGAGTGGCTCGACCTGTGGACCGCCTACCTCAAGTGGCGCTACGCCTTTCCCGAGCGACCGAA
>JAXDKT010000091.1:0-13890 GCA_034666965.1 Chloroflexota bacterium
GGGCCGTGGACGTGGATCGCCGCGACCACCTCACCATCCTCGTCGGCCAGTGCCGCGGCCAGCGAGCTGATCCCGTCGGCGACCTCGTCCCGCGCCCAGGCGTAGCCGTCGAGCAGCGTCTGGCGAAGGCGGTCGCGGATCACCGCGGGGTCGATCACCGTGGTCGGGGTGTAGCGCTCGAGGGGGCTGGCCAGGAATGCGTCGATGTCCCCCGGGTGCATGTGGGCCAGGAAGATCAGCCCCGACGAGACGGCATGCATCGGGAGGCGCGTGCCGGTCCAGTCGCGGATGCCGACCGGATGGAGGCTGTCGACCTGGTCCACGTAGTGGACGAGGAAGCCGTCCGGGATCGACAGCCCGGCAGCCTCGCCGACGGTGGCCGCCAGCTGGACGAGGTGCGGTCGGGCCAGGGCGACCAGGCTGCGAGTCGGCCGGACGCCGGCCGCGAGGGTCACGATCCGACCGCCGACCCGATAGTCGGTGCGCCCGGGCACCTGTTCGACGGCGCCCTCGTGGGCGAGCGAGCCGAGCAAGCGGGCGACGGTGCTCTTGGGGAGCGAAACCCGATCGGCTACCTCGGTCACTCCCAGCGGCCCGTCGGCGAGGGCCTCGAGGACCGAGAAGGCTCGCTCGATGGACTGGACTCTGGACATCGGGTTCCTCGTCGGCTACGCTGCATCCAGCGCTGGCGTTCCATCATACGGCACCGTTCCACATCGTGGAACCCCTCCTGAGGGAGGTGCCGCAGGAGATCCCGATGACCGAGGACATCCAGGAGATCGATCTCGCCGCACTGTCCGACGATGAGCTCGCCGAGCAGATGCATAACGATCTGTACGACGGCATGGCTGCCGAGATCGTCGAGGGCACGAACATCCTCCTCGGCCGCGGCTGGACTGCTTCCCGGGTCCTCGACGACGCGCTGGTCGCCGGGATGAAGATCGTCGGGATCGACTTCCGCGACGGGATCCTGTTCGTGCCCGAGGTCCTCCTCGCGGCCAACGCGATGAAGGCCGGCATGGCCATCCTCCGGCCGCTCCTCGCCGAGACGGGCGCAGAGCCGGTCGGCAAGGTCGTCATCGGCACGGTCAAGGGCGACATCCATGACATCGGCAAGAACCTGGTGGGAATGATGCTCGAGGGCGCCGGCTTCGAGGTGGTCGATCTCGGGATCAACACCGACGCCGACAAGTTCATCGCCGCGCGCGAGCTCCACAAGCCGGACCTCCTGGGCATGTCGGCCCTGCTGACCACGACCATGCCCTACATGAAGGTGGTCATCGACACGCTCAAGCAGCGCGGCATCCGGGACGACTACATCGTGCTCGTCGGCGGGGCGCCGCTCAACGAGGAGTTCGGGGTGGCCGTCGGCGCCGACGCCTACTGTCGCGACGCGGGTGTCGCGGCCGAGACCGCCCGCCGGCTCATCGACCAGCGCCGTGCCAGCGTCGCCTGAGGCGACGCCCGTCGCCAGCGGTTCGCCCCGCGTCCTGGTCATCGGCTGCGGTGCGTTGGCCCGCGAGCTGGTCGAGATCGCCCGCCGGCCCGGCTTCGAGCATCTCGACGTGACCTGCCTGCCGGCCAAGCTCCACAACCGCCCGGCGCTCATCCCGGCGGCCGTCGAGCGCAAGATCCGGGCCGCTCGAGATCACTACGCCACGATCTTCGTGGCGTATGCCGATTGCGGCACGGGCGGCCTCCTCGACAAGATCCTGGAGGCCGAGGGCGTCGAGCGCCTGGCCGGCGCTCACTGCTACGAGGTCTACGCCGGACGCGAAGCCTTCGCCAGGCTGACCGATGAGGACCCGGCGACCTTCTTCCTGACCGACTTCCTGGCCCGTCATTTCGAGTCGTTGGTGGTGACCGGCCTGGGCATCGACCGCCACCCGGAGCTCCTCCCGCTCTACTTCGGCAACTACCGCCGGCTGGTGTTCCTGGCCCAGACCGACGACCCCGAGCTGACCGGCCGGGCGCAGGCCGCCGCCGATCGCCTGGGACTCGAGTTCGAACGCCGCCCGACCGGGCTGGGCGAGCTCGGCGAGACCCTGGCGACCCTGGCCGCCGTCTCGGCTCCGACCACCCGGAGCACGCCCGCGTCGTATGCCGGAGCCGCCTGATGGCCACCCTGACCGTGATCTGGTGGCGCGATATCCCGGCCCAGGTGGTGGCCAAGGACGGCCGCCGGGCCAGCAAGGTCGTCCTCCACCCGCGCTTCCAGGTGGCGATCGACAAGGCCGCGGTCAAGGCCGGTCGCCGGGCGATGGACGACTACATCGCCGAGTGGCGCAAGACGCAGCGCGCCTGCGGTGACGATCTCGAGGGCGAGGCCAACGACGAGGCGGGCCGGCTCGAGGCCGCCTATGGCAAGCACGAGCTGGCCGTCCTGATCGCCGCCGGCGGCGCCGCTCCGGCCGAGGCCGGGGAATGACCCGAACCGTCGTCGGCTCGGCCACCCGCGAGGTCGTCATCGGCTTCGATCAGCCGTTCGTGGTCATCGGCGAGCGGATCAACCCGACCGGTCGGAAGCTGCTGGCCGAGGAGATGATGAACGGCGACTTCAGCCGGGTCGAGCGCGACGTCATCGCCCAGGTCGAAGCCGGGGCTCACATGCTCGACGTCAATGCCGGGATCCCGCTGGCCGACGAGCCGGCGATCCTGGCCCGGACCATCCAGCTGGTCCAATCGCTGACCGACGTCCCGTTGTCGATCGACTCGTCGATCGTGGCCGCCCTCGAGGCGGGGCTGGCGGTCTATCAGGGCAAGGCCCTGGTCAACTCGGTGACCGGTGAGGACGAGCGGCTCGAGCGAGTCCTGCCCCTGGTCAAGAAGTACGGCGCCGCGGTCGTGGCGATCTCCAACGACGAGACCGGGATCTCCGAGGATCCGGATGTTCGCTTCGCGGTCGCCAGGCACATCGTCGAGCGCGCGGCCGACCATGGCATCCCGCGCGAGGACATCGTGGTCGACCCGCTGCTGATGCCCATCGGAGCGATGCGCTACGCCGGCCGCCAGGTCTTCAGCATCCTGGGACGCCTGCGCGACGAGCTCAAGGTCAACAGCACCTGCGGCGCGTCGAACGTGAGCTTTGGGCTGCCCAACCGCGAAGGGATCAACGGCGCCTACCTGGCGATGGCCATCGCCAGCGGCCTGACCTCGGCGATCACCAACCCGATCGCCGACGGCGTGCGCCATTCGGTGATGGCCGCCGACGTCCTGATGGGCAACGACCCGGAGTGTGGCCGCTGGATCCGCGCATTCCGGGCCGCCCCACTCGAAGGCGAGCAAGGGCGCCGGGTGAACAGTCGCCGCCGTGGCGCGGGGCCGGTCGAAGCCTCGGTCGCCGGCTGAGCGGACGCCGGGTGAGCGAGTCCGCCGAAGCCCAGGTCATCTTCACTCCGTCGGGACGGCGGGGCCGCTTCCCGGAGGGCACCACCGTTCTTGACGCGGCCCGCTCGCTCGGGGTCGACATCGACTCGGTGTGCGGCGGTCGGGGGATCTGCGGCCGCTGCCAGGTCAGCCAGGGCCTGGGCGAATTCCCCAAGCTCGGGATCGTATCGCGCGCGGATCATCTGTCCCCATCGGGTGCGGTCGAGGCGGAGTACCGTCGGATCAATGGCCTGACCGCCGATCGTCGCCTGAGCTGCACGGCTGCGCTGCTGGGCGATGCCCTGATCGACGTCCCACCCGAGAGCCAGGTCCACCGCCAGGTCGTGCGCAAGGGCATCGAGGTGCGCGACTTCGAGATCGACCCCGTGGTCCGCCTGCATTACGTCGAGGTCACCCCACCCGAGCTGGCCTCGCCCACGGGCGATCTGGCCCGACTGATGGACGCCCTCGAGGCGGAGTGGGACCTGACCGGGCTGGAAGCCGACCTGCACGTGGTCCGGGCCCTCCAGCCGGCCCTCACCGCGGGCGACTACCACGTGACCGTGGCCGTCCACGACCGGCGCTGGCTGACCGGTGTCTGGCCCGGTCTCCACGACCGGGCCTACGGCGTCGCCATCGACGTTGGCTCGACCACCATCGCCGGCCACCTGACCGACCTGGCCGACGGCGCGGTCCTCGCCTCGGCCGGAGAGATGAACCCGCAGATCCGGTTTGGCGAGGATCTCATGAGCCGGGTTTCCTACGCGATGATGCATCCGGAAGGCGCCGGTGAGATGACCCGGGCCGTCCGCGGCGCGCTGGCCAAGCTGGTGGCCGGGCTGGCCGCGCAGGCCGGCGTCGCGCCCCGCGAGATCCTGGAGCTGGCCATCGTGGGCAACCCGATCATGCACCACCTCCTGCTCGGGATCGACCCGATCCCGCTGGGATCCGCGCCGTTCGCGCTGGCCACCGATCGCTCGGTGCGGACGACCGCCGCGGAGATCGGGATCAAGGCCCATCCCGGCGCCCGGGTCTATGTCCTGCCCTGCATCGCCGGGCACGTCGGCGCGGACACCGCCGGCGTCATCCTGGCCGAGACGCCCCACCGGGCCGACGGGATCAACCTGGTGGTCGACGTCGGGACCAACGCCGAGATCGTCCTCGGCGACCGGCACCGGCTGCTCGCCGCGTCGAGCCCGACCGGCCCGGCCTTCGAGGGCGCCCAGATCAGCGCCGGCCAGCGGGCCGCACCGGGCGCGATCGAGCGGGTCCGGATCGATCGGGCCACGCTCGAGCCGCGGTTCAAGATCATCGGCTCAGGGCACTGGTCGGATGAGCCCGAGTTTGCCGCCGCGGCCGCCGAGCTGGGGATCACCGGGATCTGTGGCTCGGGCATCGTCGAGGTCATCGCCGAGCTGTACCTGGCCGGGGTCATCACCGCCGACGGGATCGTCGACGGCGATCTGGCCGCCCGAACGGCCCGGATCGTACCCGAGGGTCGGACGTTTTCGTACGTGCTCCACGATGGCCAGCCGCGGATCGTGATCACCCAGAACGACGTCCGGGCGATCCAGCTGGCCAAGGCCGCGCTGTACGCCGGCGTGCGCCTGCTGATGGACCACGCCGGGGTGGACTCGGTCACCGAAGTCCGCCTCGCCGGGGCCTTTGGCAGCCAGATCGACACGACCCACGCGATGATCCTGGGGTTGATCCCCGACTGCGACCTTGGCCACGTGAAGTCGGCCGGCAACGCCGCCGGGACGGGGGCGCTCATCGCGCTCCTTTCGGGCGCGGCCCGGAGCGAGATCGAGGCCGTGGTCCGCCGGGTCGAGAAGATCGAGACGGCCGTCGAGCCGCGCTTCCAGGAGCACTTCGTGGCGGCCCTGGCGTTCCCTCACAAGACCGCGCGATTCCCCAACCTGGAACGAGTGGTCGAGCTGCCGGTCGCCCGACCGGGCCATTCCGGAACAGCCGACGAGCGCGGAGCCCGGCGCCGGCGACGAGCGGTCCTGGCGGCCGCCGCAGAGGAGGACCGATGAGCGACGACGGCCCCCGGAGGCGGAGCGGCGGTCGAGCCGGACGCCAGGCGGCGCGCCTTCACAGCCAGGTCGAGCGGACCCCGTTCCTAACCCGCCGGCTGAAGCCGTACGAGGTCCTCGATGAGGAGGGCCTGGCGCTCATCGAGCACAACGCCGACACGATCCTCGAGGAGGTCGGAGTCGTGTTCCGCGGCGACGAGGACGCGCTCCGACTGCTGGCCGGCGCGGGCGCCGACGTCCAGGGCGAGCGGGTTCGCTTCCCACGGGGCATGTGCCGCTCGATCGTCCAGGCCAGCGCGCCGTCGATCTTCACCCAGTACGCCCGCAACCACGCCAACGACGTCCAGATCGGCGGGATGGCGACCGTCTTCGCGCCCAACTATGGCTCGCCGTTCGTGCGCGACCTGGACAACGGACGCCGCTACGGGACGATCGAGGACTTCCGCAACCTGGTCAAGCTGACCTACCTGAGCCCGCACATGCACCACAGTGGCGGCACGGTCTGCGAGCCGGTCGACGTGCCCGTCAACAAGCGCCACCTGGACATGGTCTACGCCCACATGCGCTACTCGGACAAGCCGTTCATGGGCTCGGTCACCGCCCCGGAGCGGGCCCGCGACACGGTCGACATGGCGCGCATCCTGTTCGGGGACGGGTATCTCGAGGACCATGCCGTGGTCCTCAGCCTGATCAACGCCAACTCGCCGCTCGTCTGGGACTCGATCATGCTGGGGGCCGCGCGGGCCTACGCCGAGGCCAACCAGGCCACCCTCCTGACTCCGTTCATCCTGGCCGGCGCCATGGCCCCGGTCACCGCGGCCGGGGTCTGCGCCCAGACCCTCGCCGAGGCGCTGGCGGGCATGACCTTTGTCCAGCTCGTCCAGCCGGGTGCGCCGGTCGTGCTGGGCTCGTTCGCAAGCTCGATGTCGATGCAATCCGGGGCGCCCACCTTCGGCACCCCCGAGCCGGCCCTGGTCCTGTACGCCATGGCGGCCCTGGCTCGGCGCCTGGGCGTCCCCTTCCGCTCCGGCGGAAGCCTGTGCGCCTCGAAGATCGCCGACGCCCAGGCCGCCTACGAGTCCGCCGCGACCCTCCAGCCGACGGTCCTGGCGGGGGTCAACTTCGTGCTCCATGCGGCCGGCTGGCTGGAGGGCGGGCTGGCCGTCGGCTACGAGAAGTTCATCCTCGACGCCGACCAGTGCGGGATGATGCAGGTCTTCGCTCAGGGCATCGACCTGTCCGAGAACGGCCAGGCGCTGGACGCGATCCGCCAGAACGAGCCGGGCACCCACTACCTGGGCAGCGCCCATACCCTGGCCAACTTCGAGACGGCCTTCTATCGCTCCGAGATCGCCGACAACAACAGCTTCGAGCAGTGGCAGGAGGACGGCGGTCTCGACGCCGCCCAGCGGGCCAACGCGATCTGGAAGCGGATGCTGGCCGAGTACCAGGAACCGGAGCTCGACCAGGCCATCGACGAGGCCCTCCTCGAGTACATCATCCGCAAGAAGGCGTCGATGCCCGACGCGTTCGTCTGATGGCGCTCCTGTCGCTGCGCCGCCGCGAAACGCTCGCGCCGCCGGCGCAGGCGGCCCTCCGCGCCCTCGTCGCGACACCGAAGTTCGAGCTCCTGCCGCTCAAGAACGTGCTCGACCAGGCCGCCTTCCTGCCGCCCGGCGCGCTCGTCTCGGTGACGGCCTCGCCGGCCAAGGGGATCGAGGCGACCATCGAGGCCAGCGCCCGCCTCCACGAGCGGGGCTATGTCGTGGTGCCACACCTGTCGGCCCACATGATCCGCGACCGGGCGCACCTGGCCGAGCTGCTCCGCCGGATGGCCGACGCCGGGCTCGATCGAGCGTTCGTGGTCGGCGGCGACGCCGAGCATCCGGGCGACTATCCCGATGGCCTGGCCCTCCTGCGGGCGATGGCCGAGCTCGATCACGGGTTGCGCCAGATCGGCGTGCCGTGCTACCCGCAGGGTCACCCCACCATCCCGGACGAGGCGCTTCTGCGAGCGCTCGCGGACAAGGCCCCGCTGGTCGACTACATGACGACCCAGATGTGCTTCGACGCGGCCGCGATCGGGACCTGGCTGCGCGACCGTCGCGCCGCCGGAATCGGCTTGCCGGCCGTCCTCGGGATCCCCGGCGTCGCCGAACCCCAACGTCTGCTCGCCATCGCCGCCCGGATCGGCGTGAGTGACAGCCGACGGTTCGTGGCCAAGAACGCCCGATTCGTGGCCCGCATGGTCCGCTCGGGCGGCTTCTACAAGCCGGACGGGCTGCTCGAGGCCCTCGCTCCGTTGGTGGCCGACCCGACGGCCGGGGTTCACGGGCTGCACCTGTACACGTTCAACGCAGTGGAAGCCACCGAAAGCTGGCGGCTGCGCTCTCTCGAGCGCCTAGCGGGGCGCCCGTCGTGAGTCCCGGGGCGGCGCTGCGCCGGGCCGAGCAGCTGGGCCGCCTCGCGGCGGCACGGGGCCGGATCGCGGCCGCGGCTCGGGCGGCGGAGCGCGCCGACGACGCCCCGCCCGGCGACGCCCCGCCCGGCGACGCCCCGCCCGGCGAATGGTCGGCCCACCAGGTCGTGCTCCATCTCGTTGCGGTCGAGGCCGAGGTCTTCCAGGCTCGACTCAACGACCTCGAGACCCAGGCGCAACCGCACTGGACCTGGGTCGAGCCGGGAACGGCGGACGCGCCCGAGACCGAGACCCTCGACGAGGCGATCGCCCGGTTCTGGGCCTGCCGCGACGTCACCCTGCGGCGGGTGGCGGAGCTCGATGAGGCGGGCTGGTCCCGCTCGGGCACCCACGAGACATTCGGGCTCCTCGACGTCGCCGGGCTGCTCCGCGTGGCGCACGACCATGACCTCGAGCACCTGGGCGCGCTCGAGCGAATGGCCGGCATCGCAACGACCGAGGCCGCCGGCGGAGACCGGTAGGCAGGGGCAAGGAAAAGCCCCTCGCGCTCCGGTGAGTTCAACGGGGCGAGGGGCTTGCAGACCTGCTGGGACCGTATCGCCGGGGGGGAAAGGCACTCGGTCGCCCCAACTGGTCTGCCCCTGGAGAATCGCAGCTGCGCGAGCCATCCGTGAGGATGAAATCACCGTCGAGCGAGGGAATGTTCGTTGTCGCCCGGCGCGGAGCCATGGCGAGCCGGGCTACCTCGCCGCCGCGCCGGGCGGGCGGGCGTGGCGTCGGACCGGTCACATGACGAACGACCCGGAGGGGGCCGGGTCGTTCGTCGACGATCGAAGGCGGATCGACTCGACCTGGCCGAGCGGGACCAATCTGGTCCGACCAGGCCAGGTGGGCAGATTCCCGCGCACCCCTCGTTCGTCGCGCTCCACGATGCGCCCGATGTGGGCCGCCCGCGAGGATGGAAACCCGGCATCGTTCGGGGCCCGAAAGCGATCTCCCAGTGACGGCGGGGCGTGACGGTGCGCCTACTATTCGGGCATGGCTGGGAAGGGGTCGAGGACCGATCCTGCGAGCGTTGAGGAGCTCCGGGCTGCCAACGAGGATCTCGCCGCGCGCAACCGCGCGCTGGATCTCCAGACAGCCGCGCTCCAGGCACAGAAGCAGCAGGCGGAAGAGGAGCGGGGCCGCCTCCAGTCGATCCTGGCCGGCGTCGGCGACGCCGTCGTGGCGGTCGACCGCGACGGCCATACGCTGGCCACCAATCCGGCCTACGACCGGCTCTTCGGCGCGGCGGCCAGACTCGAACCGCAGGACCTCGCCGGGCTGCCCATTCCGCGCTCCGAATGGCCGCAGCGACGGGCCGCTCGCGGCGAACGGTTCAGGATGGAATTTGCGGTCAGTGAGAAGGACGGCCGTCGGCGCTGGTTCGAGGCCGTGGCGGAGCCGCTCCCAAGCACGGGCACCGGCGGCGGCGGCGTCGTCACGATCCGGGATCTCTCAGAGCGAACGATGAGGTTGAGCCTGAGGCGGCTGATGGCCGCCGCGGGCCATGAGCTCAAGACCCCCACCGCGGCCACCCATAACTATCTCCAGCTCGTCGAGCGGCACCTCGATCAGGGCGACGTCAAGGAGGCGGCCCGGTACGCCACCCGGGCGCTCGCCCAGACCCGACGACTGTCCACGTTGATCGAGCGCCTGCTCGACGTCGGTCGGATCCAGAGTGGCCAGCTGGAGCTGCGCCGCGAGGTGATCGACCTGGCTGCGGTCGTTCGCTCGGCGGTCGAGGTCGCCGAGGTCCTGCCCAAGGTCCCGCCGATTCGGGTGACCTCGGGCCCCGAGCCCATCCGTGTTCTGGCAGACGCGGCCCGGCTGGAGCAGGTGTTCCTGAATCTCCTCTCGAACGCCATGGAGCATGCTCCCGGCTCGGGCACGATCGAGGTGACCCTCAGAGCCACCGGGCGCTCCGCCGAGGTCATCGTGCGCGACCACGGTGCCGGGGTCGCGCCAGACGACCTGCCGACGATCTTCGAGGCGTACACCCGGCTCGGTCATCCGCGCGGGGCACCCGGCCTGGGCCTGGGTCTGTACGTGGCCCGCGAGATCGTGAACGCCCACGGGGGCCAGATCGAGGCCAGGTCGCAGACCGGCAAGGGCACCGTGATGACGGTCCGCCTTCCGCTGGCGGCGCAGCGGGCTCGACGGAGCCGGCCCGGGACGCCGAGCCGGGACTGACCTCAGCCGAAGATCAGTCGCGCTCTGCCCCGTCGAGCAGACGCCGCGCGGCATCGCGTGCCGTCAGTGCGGCGGCCCCGCTGCGCCGCGCGGGGGCGAGGGCCATCGCGCCGGCCGTCAGCACGTGCAGCTCGAGGCCCAACGCCCGCGCGTCGCGATAGCCGGCCGCAGCGACCAGATCGACCAGGTAATCCTCGACCTCCTGAAGGTACTCGGTCACGACCACCCGGGCGGGATGCGCCAGCTGGGTGATCTCAGCCGCCGAATTGAGGTAGGGGCAGCCTCGGTAGCCTTCCGTCTCGAGCCAGTCGGCGAGGACCTCGAAGAACAGTGGGATGACCTCGGTCGCCTCGGCCTGGTGCGCCTCGACCCGCAGCCGGACGCGCTCCAACCAGCGGGTATGAGGATCGCGGAGCCAGGCAACGACAAGGTCGTCCTTGGATGGGAAGTGGCGATAGAAGGTCGCCTTGGCCACGCCGGCTGCCTGGATGATCGAGTCGACCCCGGTGGCCTGGATGCCCATGTCGTAGAACAGCTGCAACGCCGCAGCGAGGATCCGGTCCCGGGCCGAAGGTCGGGCCGCGCTCACGTTCGTCCGCAGGAGGCCGCTGACCAGCGCGACCGGATGGACGCCGAGGACCTCGGCAATCGTGCGTGCGCTGTGGCGGTTCAGGTCGTAGGTGCAGATGACCACGTCCGATCGCCGGCGCAGAAGCTCGTCGAGGCGCGCCTCGTAGCGGAGCAGATCGCGCGTTACCGTCGGCGTCTCGACCGCCCAGTCGAGACAGCCGATCAGCCTTGTCACGGGAAATCCGTAGCCATTCCCCCGGCTCAGACTCTGGCCGATGTAGGCGAGCTGAGCAAAGCGATCGAACCGCCCGCCGCGCAGATACGACTCCGCCCAGGTCGGGACCTCGAGCTGGTGCGAGTCCATGACGGCCACGAGGTCCATTCCGGTCTCACCGAGTCGTCGCAACTCCGAGTCGCGCGCTCGGGGATCGACGATGTGCACGACCCGGTCTCCCTGGGCCAGACCCTCGACGATGAACGGCATCAAGAACTGGTAGGCCTCGTCGGAGCCATCAAAGAGCGCACAGACATGCCGATGCCCGCCGAGATCCTCGCCCCCCAGGCGGAACGTTCGCGGTGATGTATCCATGGGGCTAAGTCCGTCCCCTGAACCGTTTCTGACGCCGAAGCCTACGGTAGCGCGCCTGAGCTCTCATGCATAGAGACCTGTCGGTCTCCCGCTAGACAGATCGGTACGCTTCCGCGTACCATCACCGCCGTCGAGCAACCCCGCATCCCGGAGCGACGACCCAGCGGTGACTCAAGGCTCCCCCGCGAACCCGGCCCTGCCCGTGGTTCTCAACGACGCGTTTCCCCACAGTCACGCAGACAGCCGGAAGACCCTGGCCAGGGCCGCGGGCGTTCGAACCTTCGATCCCGGCGAGGTCATCGTCCGCCAGGGCGATGAGTCGTCGATGGCGCTCATCCTGGGCGGCCATGTCGCGTTTCGCCGGACGACCGTCCACGGACGCCAGCTGATATTACGAGTCGCTACCCGGGGAGCTCTGGCCGTCATCCTGCCCCTGTCGACGCGCCCGGCCGGCGGCGACGCGGTGGCGCTCACGCCGAGCCTGGCGGCCCGCTGGCGCGGCGAGGAGGTTCGCTCGCTCGCCGCGGCGGATCCCGGCCTGGCCATCGACCTGATCGACCACACGCTGGCCACGTTCGAGGAGGTGGTCGCCTGTTTCGACGGCCTCCTGTATCACGACGCGCAGGGACGTGTCGCACGCGTGCTCCATCTTCACGCTGACCTGTTCTTCTCGGACCAACCCGTCCTCACCCGAGCGCACCTGCCGATCCTCGTCGGGACCAGCCGCGAGATGACCGGTCGTGTCCTCCGCGCCCTCGAGGCACGGCGGCTCGTGTCCCGCGTCGGCCGCGATCGACTTCGCCTGCTCGACGCGGCGGGTCTCGCGGAGGCGGCAGAGCCGCAGCGTTGATTCGATCGATCGCGCGTCCGCGGAACAAATTCCTCGTCAAGGCCGGCCGGCGGAGGTGACATTTAGGCGTCGCTGGAGGCGGCGGCCGGGGATGCCAGGGTTTGACCGAAGGACTTGGATTCGTCCAACTGAATGCGCCATGCACAACCAGTCGTCGGTCGTCTGTAGATGATCCGCGTCGCCATCGTTGAGGACCACCCCGCAATCGCCGAGGGGTTGGCTGCCCTGATCGAGGGATCGCCCGACGTGGCGGTCGTCGGCACGGCCCGCGACGCCCGCTCGGCGACGTCGCTCATCGAGCGGGCCTCGCCCGACGTCGTCCTGTGCGACATTCGCCTGGGTGATGGCGGCGACAGCTTCGAGCTCGTCGGCCGCTACCGCGACGGACCGGCCTTCGTCATCCTGACCGCGTATTGGTATCCCAGCTACCACGTGCGGGCGATCCAGCTCGGCGCCAAGGGCTACCTGTCCAAGATGGCCACGATCGATCAGATCCTGAGCGCGCTGCGGACCGTCGCGGCCGGGGGCACCGCGTTTCCGCCGGCCGCCCGGCAGGCGGCTCACGATGCGCTCCGGGTACCGACGCCGCGCGAGCTGGAGATCCTGGCCCTGGTTGCCGAGGGCCTCTCGAACGCCGAGATCGCGGACTGGTTATCACTCAAGGTCAAGACGATCGAGAGCCAGCTGCGGCGGCTGTTCGATCGCTACGACGTCACCAGCCGCACGGCGCTCGTGAGGCTGGCCGGGCGCCAGGGCTGGGGCGACCAGGACCAGTAGACGGATCGTCACAACGGACTGGTCACGGTCGACCGCCGGGTGATCGGACCTCGGCGCAGCGTTCGGGCGGCAACGGCAGCCAGCGCTTCGATCAGGCCGGGATCGGCGTTGAGCGATTCGACCCGCTGGAATGCCAGGCCGCAGCGCTCGGCCTGTTCGCGTGCGCCGACATCGACGTCGTACAGGACCTCGAGATGGTCGGCCAGGAACTGGACCGGTGCGACGACCACGGAGCGATCCCCGGCCGCGGCGACCGCGGGCATGAGGTCCGCGAAGTCCGGCTTCATCCATTCGCCCGGCTCGTGCCCGGCGCTTTGCCAGCAATACTCCCAGCGGTCGTCGGCCAGGCCCGCCGCGGCCGCGACGGCCCGGGCCGTGTCGCGGAGCTGGACCAGATAGTCGGGTTCCTGTTCGGCCACCCTCCTCGGGAGGCTGTGCGCGGTCAGGAGCACGGTCGACCGCTCGCGCTCCGGCGACGGGAGGCGACCGAGCGCGTCCCGCACCCGCCGCGCCAGAGCGGCGACGAACGCCGGCTCGGTATGCCAGGCCTCCGCGATCTCGACCCGCGGCGCCCCGTCGCCGAGCTCGGCTCGCGCCGCCTCGACCGCTCGAGCGTAACCGCCCATCAGCAGCGGCGAGAACTGGGGCGACAGGACGATCGCGGCGATGCGGTCCACCCCCCGCTGCGCAAGATCGCGCAGTCCGTCCGTGATCGACGGCGCCGAGAAGCGCATGCCCACGGCGGTCGGCCAGCCGGTCAGGTCGGCCAGCGCGCTGGCCTGCGATCGGGTGATCTCGACGAGCGGCGAGCCGCCGATGACCCGGTAGCGACGGGTGAACTCGTCGACCAGCTCTGGCCCGGGCTCGCGGCCGCCGCGGACACGGGCCAGGTAGGCGGCGATGTCCTCCCGCTCGAGCGAGGCCGGCGAGCCATACGTCATGAGCAGGACGCCGGCGCGCCCGCTGGCCTCAGTCATCGCGCGGTCTCGGCCCCGACCGTCTGGCGGCTGGTCTGCTCGTGGACGAAGTCGACCAGCCGCCGGAGCTG
>JAXDKT010000092.1:0-4388 GCA_034666965.1 Chloroflexota bacterium
GTCGCGGCCGCCCACGGCTCCGTGGCCGCGACCGCGTGGTTGAACGCGCCGCCGATCCACCAGCGCGCCCGGGCCGGTCCGCCGGCCAGGTCGAGGATCGTCGTCGGCCGGCGCTGCCAGTGGATCGCGAGGTCATCCGCCGCCGCGCCCCAGAACCAGCCGGGGTCGGCCACGGCCCGAGCCTGGAGCGCCTCGAGGCCGTCGCCCGTGGGGTGGGCCACAGCCCCGCGCGCGGAACCCGCATCCCGAACGAACCGCGCCGGCCGCGACTCGGCAAGATCCGCCGCCGACGGCTGCCACGGGGCATCGCTCCCGGGTCGCGCAAAGGCTCGCTCGCTCACGGGCAAAGCGTACCGGAGGGGGGGACCTCGGCCCCGGGTCCGCAGGGCACCCCCGGGTTGACCGCCGCTCCCGGGGGTTGACCACGGCATCCCGGGTTGACCGCGGCTGCCGCGGGTTGACCACGGCACGCCGCAGGCCATGAGCCCGGGCAACGGACTACCATTCTCCACCCAGAGGAGCTGCCCGGTGTCCCTCGCGATCGAAGCGCACGATCTGACCAAGTCGGACGGCGAAGTCCACGCCCTCACCGGCCGCGGGAACCTCGTCCTGGTCGGGCGGCTGTAGACACATGGACGAGCTCAGGGCCCAGATCGGCGGCGGCCACGCCGTCCGTGTGCCGCTCGAGGGCGGCGGCGGCGACAGCGACCACGACCACGGCGACCACGGCGACCACGACCACGACGACCACGACCACGACCACGACCACGACCACGAGGGCCACGACCACGGCCAGGATGCGACGGGTCCCGTCGGCCCGCCCGGTCGACCGATCCGAAGGCGTGCCCCCCGCTCCGGAGGGACGCCGGCATGACCGCCGGAACCTGCCCGAACACGGCGCCGCAACCGACGTCCTCGCGACCGGCCCGGTACTGGGCCCTGGCCCTACCCCTCGCCGTGCGCGCCTGCCGGCGGGTCTGACCATGCGCCTTCACCTGTTCCCGCTCGCGAGCGCGCCCGTGCCAGGCATCGCCATGACGCTCAACCACCACGGCGGCCCGCACACCCCGCTCGAGTGGGCCATCTACCTCGTGGTCGCAGCCGTCCTGGTCGGGGTCGTCGTCGCGGTCATTCGACAGAAGGACCCCCGCTGAGCAACGGCGCTCGAACCCGGCGTGAGCCGGCAGGACGTCGACGGACCGGATGATCTTCGGGCGCGTCAGCGGTCGATTGGCGCCCGCCGGCCGGACCGTCTGCGACGCGCTCGGCCGAGCCGGCCGAATCCGAACGCGAGCCAGCCGACCCACACCGACGCGAGCATGCCGGCCACGGCCAATCCGGCCGTCTCCGGTGGCTCACCTGCCCCGGTCGACGAGGCGGCAGCGCCGGGCCCGCCGCCCGAGCCGGAGGCGGCGGCGCTTCCCGACGGCCCCACTGACGGCTCGGCGGTCGGCCCCCGCCCGTTGATCGAGCGCAGGTAGTTGACCAGGTTCCACCGGTCGGTCTCCGACAGCGTCCCGGACCAGGCCGGCATCCCGCCCGGCAGCCCGTCCGAGATCCACTGGTAGATGTCCGCATCGGTGTGCTGGTTGAGATGGCCGCTGCGCAGGTTCGGCGGCCGGACCTGGGTGGTCCCGGCGTCGACCCCGCCGCCCAGTCCGTCCACGCCGTGACAGCGGGCACAGGTCGCCTGGTAGACGACGGCGCCGCGATCGACCGAGCTGACGGTGTCGGGGACCGGGTTGGTGAGCGGCCCGGCGGTCGAGCCGCCGGTCAGGTCGAGCAGGCCCGCCAGCACCAGGACGAGCCCCGGTATGGCGGTGGCGATGGCGGCCAGCCGGGCCCGGGAGGCCCAGCGCGGCCGGCGTTCACGAATGTACCGGGAGAACGCCACCAGCAGGACCGCCACGATCGCGAGCTGGATCCCGACCACCGCCTCGACGGTGATCCCGCCCCCGCCCGTCGGCGACGGCGCAACCGAGAGGAGCGGGCCGAGCGGGATCATCGCGGGCCGCCGAGCACGAGCGCCGCGACCCCGAGCGCGACGCCCGCCACGCTCGCACCGATCATCGCCGCGCGCGACGCGTCGGGCGAGGTCCGCGGCAATGTCCCACCGGCGAGCGCGTAGCCCAGCCCGAGCACGCCCAGGACGAGGAGCAGGATCGCCGCCGCGAGGCCGGGGTCGATCGGTGGCGCGGCGCGACCCTCGGACACGGCCTGACCGTCGAGCGCGAACACGAAGCGCTCGCGGGCCAGCTCGGCGTTCGTTGGCCCGGTGGCGACGACCGTGGCGTCCCAGCGCGTACCGGCGGGCAGGCTCGCATCCGCCACGAACCGCGGCGTGGGGCTGGCCGGGTCCGGGCGCATCGTCACGCGTGAGCTGCCGAGGTCCTGGTCCAGGCGCTGGAGCACGAGCTCGACCAGCGTCCCCTCGACCACCGGCCCGGGCAGGCCCACCTCGAAGCGGTTGGGCCCCGGGCGACCGGGCAGGATCGCCAGCGATGCCGGCTCCGCCGAGACGACCGAGCTCGCGGCCGGCGCGATCGCCAGCGGCCGGTCCGCGCCGGTCGGCGAGCCGCTGGTGAGATTGGCGGTGATGGCCAGCACGGCCACACCCAGGACCAGCTCGACGAACAGTCGCCGGGACAGGCCCAGCCGGCGGAACCGGTCCCGGCCGCCGTCGAGGTAGTTGACCAGGCCGACCGACAGGGCCAGCACGAAGACCAGCACCTTGACCAGCAGGTTGAGCCCGTAGGGCGTGTCAAACGCGAGCAGGTCGCGGGTCTGGACCCAGTCGGCGTAGATCCCGGTCAGGGCGATGAGCGTGACCGAGACCAGGGCGAGCGCCGAGAAGCGCGGCACGATCCGCCCCAGCGCCCCCGGCTCGAGCCGGCTCTGGCCGCCGAAGTCGGTCAGCGCGCCGAGCATGACCAGGCCACCCAGCCACACACCGGCCGCGGCGACGTGGACGACGTCCATCGCGACCGGGATCGGCGAGGCGAAGGCCGAGGCGTGACCGGCCGCCGCGGTGAGCACCAGCCCGGCCAGCCCGGCGGCACCACCGATCGTCGTGGCCGGGACGGTCATGCGCGCCCCACCAAACCGGGTCACGGCCAGGACGACGAGTCCGGCCACGGCCCCCAGCGCGGCTCGAGCCGTCAGGAGCAGCCCGATCCGCGAGCCCGTGGCAAAGCCGAGATAGTCCGAGCCGCCGCCGGTGGCGGTTGCGGCCGGCACCGAGTCGGCGCCCACGACGAGGAGCAGGAGACAGCCCGCCGCGCCGGCCACCAGCCCGATCCCCGAGCCGTAGGCCACGCCGCGAGGAACCTGCCCGAGGGCGGGGCGGAGGACCAGCCAGGCGAGGATTGCCAGCCCGAAGGCGAGCATCGCGCCGCCATAGGCCAGGACCTTGCCCTGGATCTCGGCCGCCACGGCGCCGCTCCCGTGACCGCCGTGGAGCTCACCCCCGGCCGAGCCGGCCGCACCCGGTCCACCGGCCGCCCCGCCACCGATCGAGACGTTGCCAACGCCAAAGGCCAGGAACCCCTGGGTGGTGTGGCCGTCGGCGGCCGACAGTGCCCGCCAGTTGACGGTGTACAGGCTATCGACCGGGAGGGCGGTCCCCGAGGGGATGGCGGCGACCAGGATGCGCGGGTCGGTCGGGTCGGGCGCACCGGCCCCCACCAGGATCGCCCGGCCCGTGCCGTCGAGCAGGTCGAGCGAGGTGTAGTGCGGATCGATCGGCTCGCTGAACGCCAGGCGGATCTCCGTCGGCGCTGCGGCGAGACTCTCCCCGGCACCCGGCTGGCTCGAGACGAGCTGCGAGTGACCGAGCGCGACGAAGCCGACCGAGCGGTCGAACGCGGGGCCGGCCAGAAGCGGCCCACCGAGCAGCACGGCCGCGGCCGCGACAAGCGCGACCAGCGCTCTCGACGCGACCGCGTGGCGTGCCATGGTGGGCCGGCCTCAGCCCACAGCCCGGCGCCGACCGGCGAGGGCCACCCCGAGTGCGAGCAGGCCGGCGATCAGCCCGGCGGCGCCGAGGACGAGGGCGATCGTCACCTGGCCGCTGGCGTCCGCTCCCTTCCTGGCCTCGGCCGACAGCTCGGTCACGGTCGGCAACGTCGCGGGGAACTGGCCGGCGGTGGCCTCCTGGACCTCGTTGAACCCGGTCGGGCTCGAGGTGAAGGATTCGTCGATCGCCTTGCCCTCGATCGAGCCGGTCAGGTGGAAGGTGTACTTGCCGGCCGCCGTCGGGATGAACACGGATTCGTACCAGCCCGGGTCCTCTTCCCGTTCGCGCAGCGGCAGGTCGCGCGTCTGCTGGCCGTAGGTCACGGTTGCCTTGAGCGTCTGGTCGAGGCCCGCTACCGGTTGGTCGCCTTTGG
>JAXDKT010000093.1:0-14473 GCA_034666965.1 Chloroflexota bacterium
CACGATCCAGGGCAAGCTCCACGATGTCGTCGCCAACGACGACCACACGGTCGCCCTGGCCGAGGCGACGGCCACCCGCGGCGATCAGACGTTCACCTACCGGGTGGCGGAGATCTACCACATCAAGAACGGCAAGGTCGCTGCCCGCTGGGCCTTCTCCGACGACACCGCCGCGATCAACGACTTCTTCGGCGGCGCCTGATCGCGTCTCGGAGGTGCGGCCGTTCGCGGAGCGGATCGACTTGCACCCGGTGCCAACAAACGCAGACTCAGCTCGGCGAGCTCGAGCGAATGGGCCAGTTTCCGTGCAGCCGGTGCAAGATCCGGTGCGAGATGTGGCCAAGAACCGCGCGTGACCTTCCGCTGGTCGCCAAACTTGCAACGGATGCAAGAATCCGGAGGCTCCGAGGGCCGACGGCGCGTTCGTTGCCGCCCGGTGCAAGCCGAGCGGGCAATTTGCACCGGATGCAGGAATCGGTTCGAGCCGAGCCGAGCCGAGCCGGGAATTTGCACCGGATACAGGAAATCGGTTCGAGCCGAGCGGGGAATTTGCACCGGATGCAGGAAATCGAGCCGGCCCGGTTTGAGCCGGCCCGGTTCGAGCCGGCCCGCTGCAAGCCGAGCGGGGCCCGGCCCCTGACTCGCGACCTCCCTACGCCGAGGCCGCGGTCTCCGGAACGTCGGGGTCGCCCTCGATGGTGACCCGCGGGATCCAGTCGAGGAAGCGCGGCATCCACCAGTTCCAGTCGCCCAGGAGAGTCATCGAGGCCGGCAGCAGCACGGAACGGATGATCGTCGCGTCGATGAACACGGCCACGGCCAAGCCGAGGCCGAGCTGCTGGATGAACACGAACTTGAGGGTGACGAACACGGCGAAGACGACGACCATGATCGAGGCCGCGCTGGTGATCGTGCCCGAGGTGACCGAGATGCCCTTGGCCACGGCCGCGCGCGAGTCGAGCCCCCGGTCCCGAGCCTCCTTGATCCGGGTCAGGATGAACAGGTGGTAATCCATCGAGAGCCCGAACAGGATCGTGAAGATGAAGATCGGCACCCAGCTCTCGATGACCCCGCCTGAGGTGATCCCCAGCGGCCCCGCCAGGACGCCGTTCTGGAAGACCGCGACCATGACCCCGTAGGCCGCCGCCGTCGAGAAGAGATTGAGCAGGATCGCCTTGATCGGGATGACGATCGAGTGGAAGGCGATCAGCATCAGCAGGAACGACAGGCCCAGCACGAACACGAAGATGAGCGGCGTGCCGTCGGTGTAGATCTTGGTCACGTCGACTGAGAACGCGGCGTCACCGGTCACGTACGTGCGCACGCCGGCCAGCTCGCCAAAGACCGCCGGCGTGAGCTGCCTCCGAGCCTGGCCCACGAGCTCGCGATTGACGTCGTCGTTCTGACCGCCGCCCATCGTGAACGTGACCATCGCCACCTTGCCGTCCTTTGACGGGATGACGTTGACGGGCTCGGACAGCCCGGTGACCTTGAGGCCCTCGGTCTTGAGCTTCTCGATCGCGGCTTGCGTGGCGGGCTTGTCGGCGTCGGTGACCACGACCGCCAGCTGGAGCTCGAGGCCCTGGGGCCACTTCTCGTTGAGCAGCTTGATCCCGGCGACGCCGTCGATCGAGTCGGGGAAGCCGGTGATGTCGGTGATCCCCGTGCGCAGGTGGAGGACGGGGAAGGCGAGCGCGAGCAGGACTCCCGCCGAGGCGAGTGCCATCACGATCGGCCGGGCCATCACCGCGTTGACCAGGCCCGCCCAGAAGCCGCTGCCCTCGGGTCGCGCGGCGCGCCGGTCGAGCCATTCGAGCGCCGCGCGGCTCCAGCGGCTCAACGGGCCGAGCGGCAGGGCCGCGAACAGCCGCGGCAGCCAGGTCGACGGCCGGCCGGCGTTGATCCGGTCGCCCACGATCGAGAGCGTCGCCGGCAGGAAGGTCAGGCTGCCGATCACCGACACGAGCACGACCGAGATCGTGCCGATGGCCATCGACGTGAACAGCGACACGCCCAGGGTGATCAGCCCCGCCAGCGAGATCATCACCGCCAGCCCGGAGAAGAAGACCGCCCGCCCGGCGGTGCTGCTCGAGACCTCGATCGCACCCGCCCTGGAGCGCCAGGCCCGTCGTTCGACCCGGAAGCGGGTGATCATGAACAGCGAGTAGTCGACCGCGACGGCCAGCCCGATGAGCACGATCAGCTGGGTCGCGTTGGGGCTGACCGGGCCGATGACCTGGCTGTAGATTCCCAGGATCCCGAAGGCCGCGAGGAGCGAGGTGATGGCCAGGATGAGCGGCACGACCGCAGCCACGATGGCTCCGAACGCGACCAGCAGGATGATGAAGGTCAGCGGGATCGTGATCTTGAGCGAGTTGTCGAGGCCTTCCGAGATGAGCGCGTTGATGTCGTCGTTGATGAACGTGCTGCTGATGGTGTGGATGCGCAGGGCCGGGTTGGCGGCGCGGGCGGCGTCGACGAGCGGTCGGACGGGGACGATCAAGGGCGTGACCCGGGCCTTGTCGCCGTTGATTCGACCGACGATCCGCACGGTCGATCCGTCGGCGGACACCAGCCCCGCCTCGGGCGGCGCCTGGAAGGGGTCGAGGAGCTCGTCGAAGGTAGGCGTCTGGGTGCCATCGAGCGGAGCGGACGCGGCTTTGAGCTTCGCTGTCAGGTCGCTGACGGTCGTCTTGAAGGCCGGATCGCTCGTCGCTCCAGGCTCACCGCCGACGACCACCAGGACCTGCTCGTAGGGGTCGTTCGTGCCCCCGGCGTTGAAGACGTCGTAGGCCTGGCTCGCCTCGATCTTCTGCTCGTTGGGGTTCTGGTTTGCGTCGGCCGCGTTGATCCCGCCCAACGACAGGCTGACCACGAACACGCCGATCGTGGCCACGAACCAGGCGATCGCGACCGGCCAGCGGTGGCGGGCGCTCCACATCGCCATGCGAACGGTGGCCGGTTCGCGGCCGGCTTCCGGACTGGTCGAGCTCGTCGGGCTCGTCGACATGATTGGCGTTCTCCGCGGCTGATCGACGGGGACCTCCAACGTCGACGTCCGCGCAGTCTACGTCTCTGGCGTGCTCCCGGTTCCCGGGCCCGGGTACGCGAGCCCGGGAACCATGACGGACGTCAGCGTGCCGCGCGGTCCGCGAGCGAATCGACCGGCTACTGAAGCGTCACCGTGCCCCGCATGCCCGCCTCGTAGTGGCCGGACACATGACACGCGAACGCGAACGTGCCGGTCGCCGGGAATGTGTAGGTCAACTCGGCGACGTGCCCACCGGCGATTTCGGGGATCTCTACGACCGTCTTGCCGTCGACCGTGTCGGCCGCCACGCCGGCCTCCGGGCCGACCTGGAACTCGTGGCTCACGGTGCCGCTGTTGACGAGGACGAACGAGACCGTCTCTCCGGGCGCAACCGGCTCGGTGGCCGGGTCGAACTTCAGCGCGTCGCTCATCCTGATCGGGGCGATCCGCGGCACCTTTGTCGTGCCCACGCTCGCGACGCCTGGTCCGACGAGCTGGATGAAGCCGAACATCCCGCTCTCGTAGTGACCTTCTGCGTGGCAAGCGAAGGCGAACGGGCCCGGTCCCTTGAACGTGTAGGTGATGCTCTTTGTCTGACCGCCCTCGATCCCGGCGACCTCGGTCGGGGCCTCGTCGGCGAAGGTGGCGGTCTGGGGCCCGACCATGAACTCATGCTCGACCTTGCCCGGGTTGGTGATCTCGAAGGTCACGGTCTCGTCCCGAGCCACGGCGAGGATGTTCGGCGCGAAGAGCAGGCTGTCGCTCGTGTCGATGTGGATCAGCCGAGGCGTCGCCTTTGTCCCCGGCGTGAAACCCAGGGTCGCTGAAGGCGCCGGCGTCGGCGTCACGGCGACGCTCGGGGTCGCCGATGCCGGCGGGGACACCGCTACGGACGGCGCGGTCGACGGCGGAGCGGTTCCGCCCGCGGCCGACGAGCAGCCGGCCAGCACGATCACCAGGGCTGCGACGGCGGCGAGCCAGGCTCCTGAGGCGAATCGAGCTGGCGCACGAGTTGATGGCACGAGAGCGTCCTTCCTGGGCGGCGCGATCCCGCCACGATGGTTCCGCCCGAGGGCCGGACGGAACGTCCACGGCTGTGGGCGTCTATCGCAGTACATCGAGCGGTCAAGGCGGCGCACAGGGCCGTTGGGCCCGAAAGGGCGGGCCGAAGGACGCGCCCCGGTCACTCGACCCCGTCGAGCTCCTCGATCGTGGCCTCTGAGGCCGGGCGCTCGGTCTTGAGGCGGGCCGCGACCGTCTCGGCGCCGCGCAGCGCTCGAAGCACGTTGCCGCCCGCCACCTTGCGCACGTCGTCGTCCGAGTAGCCCCGCCGGAGGAGCTCGCCAAGGAGAGCCGGGAAGCGCGAGACGTCGCCGAGACCTTCTGGGAGCGGCTCGCCGCCGTCGAAGTCGCTGCCGATCCCGACGTGATCGATCCCGGCCACATCGCGCAGATGAACGATGTGGTCGGCGACCTGCGACAGCGTGGCCGTCGGACCGGGATGCTCGGCCAGCCAGCGCTGACGTGCGCTCGGCCCGCCGGCCTCGTCGTCGTCCAGGTTCGCGGCACCCAAGCGGTGATCGCGCAGCGCCTGCGACACGAACGCCGAGAGGAAGACCGCCATCACGACGCCGCCGTTCGCCGCGACGCGCCGGAGGATCTCGTCCGGGACGTTGCGTGGGTGGTCGCACACCTCCAGCGCGCCCGAGTGGGAGAAGATCGCCGGTGCTTCGGTGACGTCCAGAGCCGCCGCCATCGTGGCGGGCGAGACGTGGCTGAGATCCACGAGCATCCCGAGCCGGTTCATCTCGCGGACGACCTCGCGACCGAACGCGGTCAGCCCGCCATGGCGTGGCGCATCGGTGGCCGCGTCCGCCCAGCGCGTGGTCAGCCAGTGGGTGAGGGTCATGTAGCGCACGCCGCGCGCGTAGGCGTTGCGCAGGGCGGGCAGCGACGACCCGATCATGCTGCCACCCTCGAGGCCGAGCAACGACGCGACGCGGCCCTTGGCGAAGGACGCCTCGACCTCGTCGGCCGTGGTCGCGAGGGCGAACGTCTCCGGGTAGCGCTCGATGAACCCATGCACGACGTCCATCTGCTCGAGCGACTGCGGGACCGCGTCCCACTCCGGAAGCTCGGCCGGGACCCACACGGACCAGAACTGGCCACCCACCCCGCCGAGCCGAAGCCGCGGGATGTCGGTGTTGAGGTCCGGCTGCGGCTCGCGGAGGTCCACCCCGGACGTCCGCAGGCCGACCTTCTCCCGGAGGGCGTAGGCGAGATCGTTGTGGCCGTCGATCAATGGGGCGTCGCGGAGGATGGCGCGCGCCCTGGCCTCAAAGGGGTTCGTCGTACCGGTCATGTCTGGGCAGGTCGCGGGTCAGGCCCCACAGCCGGCGTCAAGGCACCTTCCGCTTGCGGGCATCCTCGCCCGGGATGCCTCGCTCGGACAGGGCCGCCGCCAGGCCCTCGAGGTCGTCGACGGTCAGGTACAGCGCGGGGATGTGATAGAAGGCGAACGGGGCGGGATCCTTGAAGTTCAGCCGAACCCCACCGTGGGGCGAGCCGCCGAAGGTCACGTCGCGATGACGGAGGCTGGTCCGAACCGCGATGGCGGTGAGCCATAGCCAGGGGCCCTCGATCCGCCACGAGGCGATGTTTCGCAGCGGCGTGCGGACCCGGTAATAGCCGAACCGAGCGTCCAGATCTCCGTCCAGCCCGGGCCCGCCGTCGAGGTCGACGTAGGCGTTGTCGTCCTTGACCCCGAACAGCCGCAGCAGCGGTCGCGACTTGCGACCGACCCGGATCGGGAACCTCTGCGCCATCATGGCTGCCAGCCTACCCGACGGACCGGTTGGCCGATTCGAGCCGACTACGGGTCGTCGACCGGGTGGATCGGCGATCTGAGCGCAATCGGGTCGCCGAGCCATGACGTGGCCGGCGTGGCCCAGTACCGAGCCATCGCCTCGAGGCGTGCGGCATACGTCGCCCGAGCGGCCTCGAACGCCGGCCACGCGTGGTCGTGTGCTTCGAGCGTGTAGCCGACCGCCTCGAGTCGAGCGCATGCAGCGTCGAAGGCGGCGCGGTCCAGGCCCGACGGCTCGTCGGCGCGAAAGCCCAGGTTGTAGATGTCCTCGACCAGGTGCGTCCCGACCCGCTTGACCAGCTTCGCTTCGCCGCGCGGCAGTCCGGAGATCGTCGTGAGCACGAGGCTGGCGGCGTCGAGGACCGTCCCCAGGGCGCTGATCCAGGACAGGTTGTCGTGGCTGGAGCGGAAGTAGCCCAGCAGCGGGTAGGCGACGTGGGAGTCGAGCACCTCGACCGCCCAATGCTCCCACTCGAGGAACAGGTCCGGCAGCCGTGCCACGAGGTCGAGCTGGGCATACGTCTCCAGAAGCGAGACCGCCGACGGCGGAGCTCCCGCCGCGGCCTGGAGGAGGACCACCTGGACCTCGCGACGCTGGTAGGAGCCGTACAGCGAGAACAGGAAGGTCACCACGAGGGCGACGACGCCCAGGCCGCTGACCGCAGCCGTGACGACGACGATGCGTGCCGGCGTGTCCATGGCCACGATGTCGCCGAATCCAAGGGTCAGAACCGAGGTGGCCGCAAAGTAGATCGTGCTGCCCAGATCGGTCGGGACCGGCCGCAGCTCATCGCGCAACGCAAAGAGGATCAGGCCGTATCCAACGATCAGGCTGACGAGCCAGGCCCCCAGGAGGGCGACGGTGGCCGCCGGTGCGAAGAGGCCCAGGATGGTGTCGTACGACCTGTTCGGCCGGCCGTCGCGGATGGCTCGGAGGACGCGCCACGAACCTCGAACAAGGTACCGGCCGATCCGAAACCAGCCGGGCGTCGGGCGGGGGACGACGACGGTCTCGAACAGATCCCACAAGACGAGCGCCAGCAGGAGCAGGCCGAGGGCGAAGGCGACGGCTTCCATCGTTGGCGATCATCCCATGCCGGGACACGCGCGCGGGCCTCGGCAACCTGGATCGCCGGCAACCCAGAACCGGCCCTACGAGGCCTCGGGCAGCGGCTCCGCGAACTGGCTGTTGTAGAGGTCGAAGTAGAAGCCCCGCGCGGCAAGAAGCTCCGCGTGCGTGCCGTGCTCCACGATCCGGCCGCGATCCATGACCAGGATCGTGTGGGCGTCGCGGATCGTCGACAGCCGGTGGGCGATCACGAACGTCGTCCGACCGACCATCAGCCGCGACATCGCCCGCTGGATCAGGACCTCGGTTCGCGTGTCGACCGAGCTCGTCGCCTCGTCGAGGATCAGGATTGGCGGGTCCGCCAGGAACGCCCGGGCGATCGTCAGGAGCTGCTTCTCGCCGGCCGACACGCTGGTGGCGTCGTCGTCGATGACGGTGTCGTAGCCGTCGGTCAGGGTGCGCACGAAGTGATCGACGTGGGCGGCCTCGGCGGCGGCCACGATCTCGTCCTCGGTCGCGTCCTCGCGCCCGTAGGCGATGTTGTCGCGGATCGTTCCGTGGAATAGCCAGGTGTCCTGGAGGACCATCCCGAACGTTCTCCGCAGGTCGTCGCGGGTCAGCTCCCGGGTGTCGATCCCGTCGACGGTGATCCGGCCGCCGTCGATCTCGTAGAAACGCATCAGGAGGTTGACCAGGGTGGTCTTGCCCGCCCCCGTCGGGCCAACGATGGCCACCGTCTGACCGGCCTCGACGACGAGGTCGAGGTCGTCGATGAGCGGTACGTCCGGCTCGTAGCGGAAGGACACGGCCTCGAAGGCGACCGCGCCGACGGCGCCGGCGGCGGTCCCGTCGCCGTCCCCGCTGCCGGCCCGACCAAGGACGCGCGGCACGACCGGATCGGGGATCTCCTCGGGCTCGTCGAGCAGCTCGAAGATGCGCTCGGCCGAGGCCGCGGCGGACTGGAGGACGTTGGCGATGCTGGCCGTCTGGATGATCGGGAAGGTGAACTGGCGCGAGTACTGGATGAAGGCGATGACGTCGCCCAGCGACAGCTGGCCGGCCGCGACGCGCAGCCCGCCGATCACCGCGATGGCCACGTAGTTGAGGTTGGCCACGAAGTTCATCGCCGGCTGGATGATCCCGGAGATGAACTGAGCGCGGTAGCTCGCCCCGTACAGCTTCTCGTTCTCCTCGTCGAAGCGGGCCACGGCTTCCTCCTGGCGGCCGAAGACCTTGACGATCGCGTGGCCGGTGTGCATCTCCTCGACCTGCCCGTTGAGCGTCCCGGTCGAGGCCCACTGGGCGGCGAACTGCTTCTGCGAGCGCCCGGCGATGAGGACCGTGATCACGATCGCCAGGGGTACGGCCAGGATCGACACGAAGGCCAGCAGGGGACTGATCAGGAGCATCATCAGCAGCACGCCGACGACCGTCAGCAGCGCGGTGATGAGCTGGGTCAGGCTCTGCTGGAGGGTCTGGCCGATGTTGTCGATGTCGTTGGTGACCCGGCTCAGGACGTCCCCCCGGGGATGGCTGTCGAAGTACTTGAGCGGCAGCCGGCCGAGCTTCTCATCGACGTCCCGGCGCAGCCGGTAGACGGTCCGCTGAGTGACCCCGGCCATGATGTAGGCCTGCGCCCAGCTGAACGCCGAGCTGACGACGTAGACCACGACGAGCAGGAGCAGGATCTGGCCGAGCGCGCCGAAGTCCACTCCGGTGCCCGGCGTCAGCTGCATCGCGGAGAGCATGTCGGCGAGCTGCACCTGGCCCTGGGCGCGGAGGGCCTCGACGGCCTGGGCCTGGCTGACGCCCGGGGGCAGCTGCCGGCTGACCACGCCCTGGAAGATCACGTTCGTGGCGTTGCCCAGGATCTTCGGGCCGAGGACCGCGAAGACGACGCTGACGATGGCCAGCACGAACACGATCGCGATCAGCGGAGCCTCGGGGCGCAGCCGCCGGATGAGGCGACCGAACGCCCCGCGGAAGTCCTTCGACTTCTCGGCGGGCATGCCCATCATGCCGCCGGGGCCGAAGCCGCGGCGCATCGGCGGGCGAGCCGGGCCGGTGCCGCCGGACGTCGGGCCGGGTGCGGGGCCGCCGCCCGGCCGGCCCGGACCCGGGCCGCTCACGCCACGGCCTCGGCTTCGGTCAGCTGCGAGTAGACGATCTCGCGATAGGTCTCGTTGGACGCCATCAGCTCGGTGTGGGTCCCGCTGCCCACGATCCGGCCAGCGTCCATGACCACGATCCGATCGGCGTTCATGATCGTGCCCACCCGTTGGGCCACCACGATCAGGGTGGCCGAGCCGAGCTCCTTCTTGAGCGCCGCCCGGAGCCGGGCGTCGGTGCTGAAGTCGAGCGCCGAGAAGCTGTCGTCGAAGATGTAGATGTCGGCCTTCTTGACCAGCGCCCGGGCGATCGCCAGCCGCTGGCGCTGGCCGCCGGACACGTTCGAGCCGCCCTGCGTGATCGGCGCCTCGAGCCCGCCGGCCATCTCCTCGACGAAGTCGCGGCCCTGGGCGATCTCGAGCGCGCGCCACAGGTCCTCGTCGGCCGCCGCCGAGTCGCCGTAGCGCAGGTTGCTGGCGACCGTGCCGCTGAACAGGAACGCCTTCTGGGGGATCACGCCCAGCGTGCCCCACAGGTCCTGGCGATCCACGGCCCGGACGTCGACGCCGTCGACCAGGACCGTCCCGCCGGTCACGTCGTAGAAGCGCGGGATCAGATTGACCAGGGTCGACTTGCCACTGCCGGTGCTGCCCACGATCGCGGTCGTCTGACCGGGCCGGGCCTCGAACGAGATGTCATGGAGGACGGGCTGCTCGGCGCCCGGGTAGCGGAACTCCACGTCCCGGAACTCCACCCGTCCGCGCCGCTCGTCGCGGGGCAGCGCCAGCGCCTCCTCCGGATCGCGCACCGACGGCTCCATCTCGAGCACTTCCTGGATCCGTCCGGCCGACACCGCCGCGCGGGGCACGAACACGAACATGACCACGGCCAACAGCACCGCGAACAGGATCTGCATGATGTACTGGAGGAACGCGGTCAGGTTGCCGATCGGCATCTGACCGCTGTCGACCCGCATCGCCCCGAACCACATGACCGCGACCAGCGACAGGTTGAGGATGCCGGTCATCACCGGGATCGTCAGGGCGAACAGCCGGCTGACCGCAATCGACGTCTCGAACAGGTCGCGGTTGGCCGTCTCGAAGCGGCGCTCCTCGTGGCCGGTCCGGACGAACGCCCGGATGACCCGCACCCCGGCCAGCGTCTCGCGGGTGACCTGGTTGATCCGGTCCAGCTTGACCTGCATCGCCCGGAACATGGGGATCGCCCGGGCCATGACCACGCCGATCACGAGGGCCATGATCGGCAGGATCACGATCAGCAAACCCGACAGGGGCAGGTCCTGGCGGATCGCCATGATGACCCCGCCGACGGCCAGGATCGGGGCCGAGATGAGCACGGTCAGGGCCATGAAGACGACCATCTGGACCTGCTGCACGTCGTTCGTGTTGCGGGTGATCAGCGAGGCCGGCCCGAAGTGGTTGACCTCGACCTGCGAGAAGCCCTCGACCTTGCGGAAGATCGCGCTGCGCACGTCGCGCCCGAAACCCATCGCCGCGCGGGCGCCGAGATAGACCGCCAGGATCGACGCGAGCCCCATCACCAGGGTCACGAGCAGCATCAAGCCGCCCGTCCGGACGATGTAGTCGTTGTCGCCCCGGGCGATCCCGAAGTTGATGATGTCCGCATTGAGGTCCGGCAGGTACAGGTTGGCGATGGCCTGGATCACCAGTAGGACCATGACCGCGGCCAGCTGCCGGGTGTACGGACGGAGGTAGGTTCGGAGCAGGCGGATCATCGACGCGCGCCTCGCGCTTTCAGGGCTCGGATATCTGGGGTGGGCGAATCTACCCCGCCGGCGCGATCCTCGCCGTGACAGGCGCATCGAATGGTGCACGCCGGTGTCCCAGGGGCAGATGCTCTTCGGCGCCCTCTTCGCGGCCCGTTGCGAGACGGAGCTCGACTCAGCTCGTCTCCTCTCCCGCCTCCTCGGCCTGACCACCCTCGGCGGTCATCGCCGTCGTGCTCAGGTGGCTCGCCTCGATGACCGTCGGCCGGCCGTCGCGCTCCTTCCAGCGAGTCTGGATCAGGACCTCGTCGGTCTCGCCAACGAGCCGAAGGACCACGGTGTAGCCGGAGCCGCCGCCACGGTCGATCGATTCGACGACCGCTTCGCTCGACGGCAGCGGCAGGAGGGCCAGCACCTCGCCGAGGTTCTGACGGAGTTCCTTGCTGAAGTCCTCGGTCGCCCGTCCAATGTCGCCGGCGACCAGCGCCGAGCAGAGGGCCTCGGCGCGCTCCCGAACGTCCTGTTCTTCCATCAAGCCACTTTACGACACCGTGGGAACCGCCCGCGGCGACGTGTCAATACTTCCCCAGGGTATTGACAGTGTGCTAGAATACAGGTCGACGCGGCTTGTCAAGGCCTTGACAAGCCCTTACTCATGTCCGGGTGGTCAAGCGCAGCAGGGTCCGGAAGCGGAGGTGGATTTGGCGGTCGGCGCGGCGGCGGAAGTGAAGAGCAAGTTGAGCGTGGTCGACGTCGTCGGTCAGACCGTTCAGCTGAAGAAGTCAGGGAGCACCTACAAGGGACTCTGCCCGTTCCACGGCGAGAAGACCGCGTCGTTCTACGTCACCCCGGCCCGCGAGAGCTGGAAGTGCTTTGGCTGCGGCCTGGGCGGGGACATCTTCAGCTTCGTCATGCAGCGCGACAGCGTCAGCTTCCCCGAGGCGCTCAAGCAGCTGGCGGCGCGCGCGGGGGTCGAGCTCGACGAGCGGACCAGCCGCGAGGACGCCCGGCGCAAGCGCCTGACCGACGTGCTCGAAGCCGCGGTCGCCTTCTATCACACCGTGCTGACCGGCCATCCCTCGGGGCTGCGCGCGCTCGAGTACCTCCGCGGCCGGGGCTTCACCGACGAGACCATCGAGGCCTACCAGCTCGGCTGGGCCCCCGAGGGCTGGGAGACGATGTCGCGCCAGCTCCAGGCCAGGCGCAACGTCACTCCGCAGGAGCTGGGCGACGCCGGCCTGACTCGGGCGCGGGGCACCGGCCGCGGCGGCGCCTATGACTTCTTCCGCGAGCGGATCATGTTCCCGATCCGGGACATGAACGGCAAGGCGATCGGTTTCGGCGGGCGCGCGCTGGTGGCCGACGGCGACACCCGCGACCACGGCGGCAAGTACCTCAACTCGCCGGCGTCCGCGCTGTTCGACAAGAGCCGGACCTTGTACCTCATCGACAAGGCCAAGGGGCCCATCCGCAAGTCCGGCCAGGCGGTCATCGTCGAGGGCTACACCGACGCGCTGATGGCCCACCAGACGGGCTTCGACAACGTCGTCGCCACGCTGGGCACGGCACTCACCCCGGGCCACGTCGCGTTGCTCACCCGCTACGCCAAGAAGGTCGCCCTGGCCTACGACGTGGACCCGGCCGGCCAGTCCGCGGGCACCTTCGGCGTGACCGAGCTCAACAACCTGATCTCCGAGGTCCAGGCCGATGGCGGCGTTGGCCTGACCGACGTCGGTGTCGTGCGGCTGCCCGACGGCAAGGACCCCGACGAGGTCATCCGCGAGTCGCCCGACACCTGGCGCGAGGCCGTCCGGGCGCCCGATCCGATCCTGGCCTATCTCATCGACCACCACGCCTCGCGGGTCGACGTGCGCACGCCCGAGGGCCGCAAGCGGCTCGTGGACGCGGTCCTTCCGACCCTGCGCAAGGTCGGCGACCCGACCATCCGCGACACCTATCTCCAGCTGCTCGCCCGCCGTTCGACCGTCAGCGAGCAGACGTTGCTCGAAGCGCTCCATCGCCGACCCGACGTCGGCCGCTCGGTCGGCGCCCCGGGCGGGGGAGGGGCGGCCATCGGCGGCGACCACAGCGGCGCCCGGATCACCCTCGACGCGGTCCGGGCGGCGGCCGAGTCGGTCAGTCCCGAGGATGTCGTCAAGTCGATCACGCCGGTCGAGGTCGACCTGCTCCGGCTCGTCCTGCTGATCCCCGAGATGCAGGCCCGTCTCGAGGACGAGCTGCGGCCCGGGGACCTGCCCAGCACGGTCGCGCGGGAGCTCTACTCGGCGATCCTCGCGGATCGTCGGCGCGGGGCGGAGGCCGCCGGCGACCCGGACGGCGCGGGTCGGTTCGAGCGGGGCCGGTTCCTCGAGGCGCTGGACCCCGAAACGCGTGCGCTTGCCCTGGGGTTGTACGCCCTCGAGCGGCCGGACCCGCGCAACCTTCCGGCGCAGCGGGTCATCTACAACATCGAGAAATGCCTGCTCACCCTCGAGGCCGATCGCCTCGAGGAGCGCAGCAATTGGAACCAGGCGGAGCAGGCCGATGCCGAGCTCCGCGAGGACCAGGAGGCGATGGCTCGCATCCTGGCCGAAGAACGCCAGATCAACGAGGCGCGCCGATCGCTCGATCGCAGGATCGAGCAGACGCGCCTTCTCACCCGACCGGCTTCGGCCGCCGCGGCTCCGGCCCCGGCGGGCGGCGTCGGAACCGCCTGACCCAGGAGGGCACATGTCTCAGGATCCATTGGACAAGCAACTCGTCGAAGCCGTTCTGGCCGGTCGTCCGCGCCGAACCAGGCTCGAGATCGAGGAGGCCAAGCTGGCCTCCAAGCGACCGACCCGGCCCGGGCTGGTCGCCGTGGTCGATCCGATCGAGCTCGACGACGAAGACGAAGACGACGATGACGACACCGATCTGGGCCTGGGCGATCCCGAGGCGCTGATCGAGCCGGCCGAGGCGTCGGTCGACGTCGCCGTCGAGGGTGAGGCCGCCGTTCCGGCGCTGCCCGCCGACGCACCGGCCAAGCTCGACGCCAAGGAGCTGGAAGAGCCCACCCCGGAGGAGCTCGAGGCTCTCTCGGCGGACATGATCGGGATCGACGATCCGGTCCGGATGTACCTGAAGGAGATCGGCAAGGTCGCCCTGCTGACCGCCGAGGAAGAGGTCGTCCTGGCCAAGGCCATCGAGCTCGGCGAGCAGCTCGTTGAGGCGCCCTGGAAGGGGATCGTCTCGCTCCACGAGTGGACCACCCACGACACCGAGCGCAAGACGCGGACGGCCAAGCCGCAGCACCGTCTGCCCTTCGGCGAAGAAGCCCACAAGATGGTCCGCGACGCGATCTCGGACCGGGGCGCCAAGTCGCTGCTCACCCCGACGCCGGACTTCCACTTGATCAAGGCCGGCCGGGACGTCCAGTCCGAAGGGACGAAGACGCTCCTGCGCGAGGGCAAGCACCTCATCGCGGCATACAACGAGAAGCCCTCGGCGGCGACCTTCCTGCCGCTTCTCGACTGGGCCTACTTCGCGGTCCACAACGGGGACCTCGACTCGCGCGACAACGTCGGGCTGCGGGCGATCTACGACTGGAGCCGCGACGACGTCGCCTTCCCGGCGCTCGAGCGCTGGATCCTGGCCGGCAACGACGCCGCG
>JAXDKT010000094.1:0-5987 GCA_034666965.1 Chloroflexota bacterium
CGGACAGCAGGCCGTGGATCCGATCGGCGATCGCCCGCGCCTCTGAGGCGTCGCTCAGCCCGGTGATCAGCACCCCGAACTCATCACCGCCGAGCCTCGCCGCGAGGTCGATCTCGCGTGCTGCGCCCGACAGCCGATCGGCGACGGCCACGAGGAAGTCATCCCCGCCGGCATGACCGAATCCATCGTTGACGGTCTTGAAGTCGTCCACGTCGAGAAACATCACGGCCAGGCTGCCCGGCGCCTTGCGGGTGGCCAGAGCCATCTCAACCCGATCGACGAACAGACGTCGGTTGGCGAGACCGGTCAGCGGATCGTGGAAAGCTTGATGACTCAGGCGCTGCTCGAGCCCACGACGCTGCTCGACGTCCCGGGCCAGCGTCCGGACGAGGCCTGCCAGGCGGGCCAGGACGAGCATCGAGAGGAGGGCCGAGCCGCCGGCGATCACCCACAGTCCGTGGTCGGCGCCCGGCCGGCCGACGGTCATGAGCAGCGGGCCGGTCAGCATCGCCGCGCTCATGAAGATGAGTCGGATCGGGCCGAGCCAGGTCACCGCGACCGGCTGGGCCTGGCTCAGGGTGAGCATCGATGGATGGAGCGCGGCCAGACCGATGGTCAGGTAGGACAGCAGCCAGAGCAGGTCCAGCGGGGTCCCGGACTGGTAGGCGTCGGACAGGCTCTGGAGGGCGTACGCCTGGTCGCCCAGGAGCATCAGGCCGAGCGACACCACCAGCAGTCGAAACGACATCGTCCGGGCACCGGGGGTTGCCATCAGGCCCAGGGTCACCCCGATCAGGATGAGGTCGGCGACGGGGTAGGCGCCCGAGATGGCCAGCGTCAGCGGATCGAGGGCCTGGTCGACCAACGCGGGCTCCATGAGGAAGGTCCAGGTCAGGACACCGGCGCTCGTGGTCAGGATGGCCGCGTCGAGCAGGCCCGATCGGTCGCCGCCACCGAGTCGCCGCCGGATGAACAGGAACAGTCCTGCGGCGAGGATCGGGTACGCCACCAGGTAGAAGGCATCGGCCAGGGATGGGAACGGGCGCTCACCGGTGTGGTCGAAGTACACGAACAGCAGGTCGCCGATGACGAACGACGCCTGGCCCACGCCCAGCAGCAACCAAGGTGCCCGACGGTCCGGTCGATGGAGCCACACGCCGGTGAGGATGGCCACCACCGCCGAAGCCCCGATCGCATCGTAAAGGAGGTCCTGCTCGAGGCTGCCGGCCGGCAACATGAAGTAGACGGCGGCCGCGGCCAGGCCAGCGCACAGGTAGACGAGGGCAGCCTTGGTTCGGCGCGTGTCGATCCCCTTCGGAGGTGGATGCCGGCAGTCCCGGCACGCGGGAAGCGTCGGGCCTGCGTCGGCCGGCGACCATCGCTCGTCAGTACCCTTCGTCCACCGTCGATGGTCACGCGGAAACGTCGCCGACCGTGCGAGCACCGTGCCCGGGCGTGGCCCCGGCAGAAACGACAGAGCCGCCGGCGGACCGGCGGCTCGTTCGGCGGAGGTTGCGGTCGAGGCTAGTGGGCGCAGCTCCGTGGGCTACCCGAATCCTCGGCGGTCCGGAAGCTTGAGCCGCAGCCGCAGGCGCTCACCGCGTTTGGGTTGTTGACGGTGAAGCCGGCCCCCATGAGCGTGTCGATGTAGTCGATCTGGGCACCCTGGAGCAGGTCGACGCTCTTGCCGTCGACGTAGACCGTCACGCCGTTGGCCTGGAGGATCCGATCCTCCTCCGTGGGTGCGTCCTCGATCATCATGCCGTACTTGAATCCCGAGCAGCCACCGCTGTAGACGTAGACCCGCAGGCCGACGGCGGGGTTCTTCTCCTCAGCCGTGATCTCGCGCAGCTTGGTCGCGGCCGCGTCAGTCAGGTCCAGGAAGGCGGGTTGGGTCTCGAGCATGCGATTGGTGCCTCCGCGCGAGGATCGATGGAAGATGTGTGCCCGTTCATCGTACGCACGGCAACGAGTTTTCACAAGCGTCCTGCCGAAATCCGGCTTGCGCCATGGGACCAAGGTCCCGCCCGGCCCCCCCGGCTGGGCCGTCGCGCACGGGTCGCGGCCAGCCTAGCCGTCGATGCGCTCGACGATCGTGGCGATCCCCTGGCCCACGCCGATGCACATCGTGGCCAGACCGTAGCGGCCACCCGTGCGCGTGAGCTCGTGGCTGAGCATCGTGATGAGCCGCCCTCCACTCATCCCGAGCGGGTGACCCAAGGCGATCGCGCCGCCATTGACGTTCACCCTGGCTGGATCGAGGCCGAGCTCGTCGATGCACACCAGCGACTGGCTGGCGAAGGCCTCGTTGAGCTCGACCAGGTCGAGGTCCTCGACCCTGATCCCGGCCCGATCGAGGGCCTTACGGGTGGCCGGCACGGGCCCGACGCCCATGATCGCCGGATCGACCCCGGCCACGGCCGTCGACACGATCCTGGCCAGCGGCTTGAGCCCGAGCTCCCGGGCGCGATCCGCCTCGACCAGGAGGACCGCGGAGGCTCCGTCGTTGATCCCTGATGCGTTGCCGGCCGTGACCGTCCCGCCCTCGCGGAATGCCGGACGGAGCCGAGCCAACGCCTCGGCGGTCGAATCGGCCCGCGGGTGCTCGTCGCGGGCGACGATGATCGGGTCGCCCTTGCGCTGGGGCACCGGGATGGGCACGATCTGGGAGTCGAACCGGCCCGCCTCGATCGCGGCGATCGCGCGACGCTGGGATTCGAGGGCGAAGGCATCCTGCCGCTCCCGCGCGACGCTCCAGCGTTCGGCCACGTTCTCTGCGGTTTCGCCCATCGAATAGGGATAGTGCTCGGCTGCCAGGCGCGGGTTGACGAACCGCCAGCCCAGGGTGCTGTCCTCGAGCTCGCGCGGGCCGCGATCCCAGGCGGCGTCGGGCTTGGCCATGACATACGGGGCCCGGGTCATCGACTCGACGCCGCCGCCGATGAACACGTCGCCATCCCCGACCTGGATGGCGTGCGCAGCCGAGTTGATCGCCTGGAGCCCGCTACCGCACAGCCGGTTGACCGTCAGCCCGGCGACCTCCACCGGGAAGCCGGCGAGCAGGAGCGCCATGCGGGCCACGTCGCGGTTGTCCTCGCCGGCCTGGTTGGCGCAGCCCAGGATGACGTCCTCGACCAGGGCCGGATCGAGCCCGGGCCGATCGACGACCGCGCGCAGGACGGCAGCGGCCAGGTCGTCGGGCCGGACCGAGGCGAGGGCTCCGCCATAGCGCCCGATCGGCGTCCGGACGGCCGCGACGATCCACGGCTCCCGGAGCTGACGATCGAGGATTCGGGCCAAGCGGCATCCCTCCGGGCGACGGCGACCGCGATCTCGGCGCGGGCCTGAGGCGTCGCCGGCATCCTACGCTGAGATCCAGGGAGGCGTCAGGGCCCGGCCCGAGCCGGCGTCAGGGCCCGGCCCGGGCCGGCCCGGCCGAGCGGGCCATTTCGAGCAGGGTCGGCGCGGGCGTGAACCTGGGACCGGCCGCACTCCAGCGCTCCAGCCGGCCGACGACAGCAGCCGGTCCGCCGAGCGCCGCCACTTGCTCGAACGGACCCTGTGGATGGCCGGCCCCGAGACGCAGGGCGAGGTCGATGTCGGCGACACCGGCGACCTCGTCGCCGAGGGTCCGGTAGGCCTCGTTGACGATGGCCAGCACGATCCGCTCGACGATTGGGTCGGACCGGGCCGAATCGTCCACTGACCCCCCTGACGGAAGGGTCCGGATCCCGTCCATGGCGCTGGCCACCGCGCCGGGATCGCCGGCGAACGCACCGGCCTGACCCAGTGCTCGGCCATCGTCGCCGTACCAGTAGAAGCCTTCACGGGTCTTGCGGCCCAACCGACCCGCCTCGACCAGGCGTTCCTGGATCGGCGACGGGCGGAATCTCGGTTCGTAGCGGAACGACTGGTAGATCCCCTGCGCGGCCGCCAGGTTGACATCGATCCCGACCAGGTCCATCAGCTCGAAGGGGCCCATCGGATAGCCAGCCGCACGAATGGCTGCATCGATCGACTCGACCGAGCCGAGACCGGCCTCGAGGAGGGTCAGCGCCTCGAGCGTGAACGGACGGTTGACCCGGTTGACGATGAAGCCCGGGCTGTCTGCGCTGCGGACAGCGGTCTTGCCCCAGGACAGGACCAGCCCGGTCGCGCGCCGGACGGCGGCGGGATCCGCCCCGGACGGTGCCACCACCTCGACCAGGGCCATGAGCGGCGCCGGGTTGAAGAAGTGGAGCCCGACGACGCGTTCGGGGCGGGTCGTCGCCGCGGCAATCGCCGCCACCGACAGCGCGCTCGTGTTCGTGGCCAGGATCGTCGCCGGCGCGGCCGCGGCATCGAGCCCGGCGAAGATGCGTCGTTTGAGGGCGAGATCCTCGAGGGCCGCCTCGATCACGACGTCCGCCGCGCGGGCCAGGCTCTCGAGGTCGGCCGACGCCTCGAGCCGGGTCAGGATCTCGGCGACCGTTTGGTCGGCCAACCCGTCGTCGGCGGGTGGCCGTCGCCGAATCCGCCGGGCGAGGCCGTCGGCAATCCGCTCGCGCGCCCTCAGGAAGGCGTCCGGATCCGGGTCGTGGACGATCACGCGCGCGCCGCCCTCGAGGGCGAGCTGGGCGATCCCGGCCCCCATCGTCCCGGCGCCGACGATGCCCACGACCCGCTCCACCGCTGCCTCGGGCGTGGGCTCGCTCGTGGTCCGATCCATGCAATCCAGCCTAGCCGTTCGGGCAGGCTAGCCGTTCGGGCAGCCTAGCCGTTCGGGCAGCCACTCGACCCGGCCGGCGTCTGCGCTCAAACGGCCTTGATCGCCTCGAACGGCTGACGGCAGTCGGGGCACCAGCGAATCGTCCGGCACAGGGTCGGTCCGAAGAGGTTGTCGAGGCGCGTCCGTCGCGAGCCGCACATCGGACAAGGCACGACCGCGTCAAGGGCGATCGGCGCACCCGACCCCGACGCCAGCGGTGGGGCGATGCCAGCCGCCGCCAGCTTGGCCCGACCCGCGGGCCCGATCCGGTCGCTGGTCCAGGGCGGATCAAATACGAGGACGACCTCGGCGACGACCCCCGGCGCGACCTCGCCCAGCCGCTCCACGACCGCCGCACGGATCATCTCGGTCGCCGGGCAGGCCACAAACGTGGGGTGGACCTCGACCCGGATCCCCGCGGGGCCGCTCTCGACCCGGCCCAGGATCCCGAGCTCATCGATCGACACGACCGGCAGTTCGGGATCGGGCAGGTCGACGAGCGCGGACCGGAGCTCGGCGGGACTCAGCCCGGACGACGTGACCGTCACCAGGTCGCCGCCGGATCGATCCGACGGACGAGGCTGAGCTCCGCGTGCAACGCTCGGAACGCATCGGAGTGGCCCGACCGGGCAGTCTCTGGCGAGCGGGTGGCGGGCAGCTCCGGCAGTCCGAGCCGCTCGAACGTCGGGGCGATGGTCGCTCGCCAGCGAGCCTCCTGCTCGGCCGCATCCGCGGCCACGATGTCGGCCATCAGCAGCGCCGTCTGGGACGGCAGCGGCGTGAGGACCGTGCCCGCATCCGGCCCGAGCCGATCGAGCGCATCCAGCAACCGCCGGCGCGCCTCCCCGTCGGCCTCGGCCAGGCGCTCCAGCCACGTGGTCGCGTGCATCAGGTGGTAGCGCTCCTCGCGCTGGACCTTGGCCACGAGCGCGGCCAGCGGCGGCCAGCTCGATCGGGCGAGCGCATCTAGTCGGACGGCATCGGCCGTGTCGTACAGATAGCGCCGGACGATCGTCTGCGCCCAGTCGCCGCGTGGATGATCGAGCAGGCGGGCGTGGTAGTAGCCCTCGGGCGGGCGGTCATATGCGATCGCGTCGGCATCGCGGCCGTCGGCGACCAGGTCGGCCAGGAGGCCGTAGAACGCCTGGGCGTGGCCGAGCTCGTCCTGGGCGAGCGAGCTGATGGCCACGTCCTCCTCGAGGATCGGGGCGATGCCGGTCCATTCGGAGTCGCTGAAGCC
>JAXDKT010000095.1:0-17645 GCA_034666965.1 Chloroflexota bacterium
CCCAAAACCCAGCGGCTATTCCAGTTCCCGGCGAGCGTCAGCGGTCGCGGGCGAACGTGATGCCTTCGACGAGCAGGCCAAGCGCTAGGACGACGATGGCGAAGCCCAGAAAAGGTAGAGCACTCGCGCCCCCGCACACATCCTGTCCCTGACACGAATTCAATGTGTTGAGGGCCTCGAACAGGTAGACGCTGCCTATGCCGATCAGCAGTCCACCGCCTACGTTCGCCCGTGGTCGACCATCGAGGCCACTCCTGAGTCCCGCGATTGCTAGGCCCAACCCAAGCAGGGGACCGATGATGATCAGGAGAAAGACCAACGAGGTCGCGAACCCCAGGAGCACCCCTAGCAAGAGCCCGAGGGCTCCGCCCCACAATCCGTCGTGAGGCATCGTCAATCACGGGGACTCAAAGGATCGACTCGGTCGTCCAGCAGAGAACCACGCCATCCATAGAGGATCACGCCGCTCGGACCCACGTGTATCTCGATGCTGGCAGGGTTGGGCCCCTCGAAATCGAGGTGGACAACTCCATCGCCGGGAATAAGCACCTCCGTCGCCCAGGGCTCCACCAGCATCCTAAGGGGAGCGTTGTCCAGGTTTCTGACCTGGATGTCCAAGGCAACGGGATGAGGCGACGTTCTCTTCAGCATGTGTGGGCGTCCTCTCCGACTCACGGCGCGCACCTAAGGCACGAGATGGTAGATCGATGACGGACCTTCGCTCGGGCGCTACGTACCTCGATGAGACCGAACTGAGCTCCGGGAGCCCTTCGTCAGCCGACGGACGAGCCGGATCGGTAACAGGAGCGCAGCCTGTCAGGCCGCACCTTGTAACGCGCCTGTAGCGAACGACCTCCAAATGCGTGGCGACCCGAAGGTCGCAGTAGGGGCACACTCGCGGGTCCAAGGGTTGCATGGGACGTTCGACCACGCACGTATCCCGCGCGATAGCTCTGGGACCGCTCGATGCACTCGAGAGCGCCGGCTGACCGCGCCGCAGCGTCCACTGACGCCGCGTCCACCGACGAAGCCCGCCCCGACCGGGCCCGCCGCGCCTTCGCCGAACGCAGCGTCGGGTATCTGAGCAAGCTCCTGCGGTACGCCCGCGTGGAGCTCAGCGCACAGGAGGCGCTCGGCCTGATCCCCCCAGGCGAGTTGCAGCCCGAAGACATCGTCGACGCGTCGCTGCTGGATGCGCTCGAACACGCCGACGATGCGCCCACCGAGGGCCTGTACCCATGGCTTCGAGGTTTCGTCCGGCGTGCGATCGAGCGCGAGGTCAGGGCCGCCCGACCGCGCCGCCGGTATCGGTACCTGGAGGCGCCGGTTCGTCCACCGCGGGTGGAGGACGAAGGACTTCCGCGACGACTCGTCGAGGTCCTGCCCGATCCCAAGTCGCCGATCCCCGACAACGTGGTCGAAAGCCGTGAGTTCCAGCGGGCCCTGCTCGAGCTCCTCGCCCAGTTGCCGGACAGCTGGCGGGAGGCATTCATGCTCCGGGTCTCCGATGGCCTCAGCGTCGAGCAGGTGGCCGCGATGGAGGACGTAACGCCTGCCGAGGTGCGCCGTCGCCTCCGCCACGCCCGGGAATTCCTCCGGGCCCGTCTGGCCCAGGACTACCTCGACGAGCCCGTCGCGCCACCGACCGAGGCGCTCTTCGAGCGGCTCCACAGGCCCGAGCCCACCTCCGAACACGTCGAGCGGATCGGGCATCAGCTGGCGGCAGCGGGCTCGCAACGATCCTGACCGCGCAGGCGGCGGCCGAGCGCCTACGCGATGCCTGCGATGGCCTGGGCGCGGTACTCCGCTTCCGCCTGGGCTTCCAGGCGCGTCCGGACCGATCACGCGCCTGCGCTGGGCGCCAGGTGCCGGTCGTCGTTGCCGCGGCCGCCCACGGCGGGTAGTCTGGCGACCCACCGTCCAGACAGGAGCTGCGCGTGCCTTCGGAGACCACCCTCGACCACAGCCAGCCGACGGGGACCGTCACGCTGGCGTTTACGGACATCGAGGGCTCGACGAGCCTGCTCCAGGCTCTCGGCGACCGCTACCCGGAGGTGCTGGCCGACCATCATCGGCTGGTCCGAGAGGCGTTCGCGCGCCACGGGGCGGTTGAGCGCGGCTCGGCCGGTGACGGGCTGTACTTCGTGTTCTCGGCAGCGTGGGCTGCGGTCCAGGCGGCCGTCGAGGCGCAGCTCGCGATCGCCAGCCATGACTGGCCCGACGGGGTTGCCGTCCGCGATCGGATGGGCCTCCACACCGGGGAGCCGCGGAACGCGTCGGAGGGCTATGTCGGCCTGGACGTCCACCGCGCGGCACGGATTTGCGCGGCCGGCCACGGCGGTCAGATCCTCATCTCGCAGACGACCCGCGACCTGATCGCCGACGAGCTGCGGCCGCCCATGGGCGTGATCGACCTGGGCAGCCATCATCTGCGCTCGCTGGACACGCCCCAGCGGCTCTTCCAGGTCAGCGGTCCGGGCCTGGCCAGCGACTTCCCGCCGCCCCGCACGACGGACGCGCCCCGGAACAACCTCAAGCTCGAGGTCACCAGCTTCATCGGTCGCGAGCGCGAGATCGAGCAGGCCGCCCGAATGCTGGAGGACTCCTCGATCCTGACCCTGACCGGGTCCGGCGGCGTCGGCAAGTCGAGAGTGGGCCTGCGGCTGGCCAGGCTGCTCCTCGACCGGTTCGAGGACGGGACCTGGATCGTCGAATGCGGCACGCTCACCGACCCGGCCTTCGTGCTGCCCTCGGTCGTCAGCGCGATCGGCCTGACCGAATCGGCCGGACGCTCGCTCCTGGCGGCCATCGTCGACCACCTCAAGGGCAAGCGGCTGCTGCTCGTTCTCGACGACTGCGACCCGGTCCTGACCGAGACGGCCGAGCTGGCCGCGGCGCTGGCCCGAACCTGTTCGACCGTCCGGGTGGTCGTGACCAGCCGCGAGGCACTGGGGGTGCCCGGCGAGGCGATCCTGCCGATCGCCTCGTTGCTCACCCCCGAGGTCGGGCCGACGGTCACGGCCCGCGATCTCGGCGAGATCGACGCCTGCCAGCTGTTCGTGGAGCGGGCCCGGGCCGTCCAGCCCACGTTCGCCCTGACCGATCAGAATGCCCGCGCGGTCGCCCAGCTCTGCCACCGCCTGGATGGCATTCCGCTCGCCATCGAGCTCGCGGCCGCCCGCGTCAGGGCGCTTCCCGTCGAGCAGATCGCGTCACGCCTGGACGACCGCTTCAGGCTCCTGACCGGTGGCAGCCGGGCCGCCGTCGCCCGGCACCAGACGCTGCGAGCGACGATCGACTGGAGCTACGACCTCCTGACCGAACCGGAGCGGGCGGTCCTGCGCCGGCTGTCGGTCTTCGCCGGCGGGGCGGCTCTCGATGCGGCGGAATCCGTGTGCGCGGGCGACCCGGTCGATCCGTTCGAGATCCTCGACATCCTCGGCCGCCTCGTCGAGAAGTCGCTGGTGTTCACCGATCCCACCTCGGCGGAGGCTCGCTTCCGGCTGCTCGAGACCGTCCGCGAGTACGCTCGCGGCCGGCTGGTCGAGGCGGACGAGGGTGACTCCACGCTGCGCCGGCATCGGGACTGGTATCTCAACCTGGCCGACGCTGCATCGCCGGCGTTCTTCCAGGGTCCCGAGCCGGTCGAGTGGCTGCGCCGGATCGATGACGAGCACGATGACCTGCGGGCGGCCCTCGAGTGGTGCCTGGATCAGCCCGGCGAAGGGCGGACCGGTCTGCGCATCGCCGCGGGACTGTGGCGCTATTGGGAGATCCGCGGTCATCTCACGGAGGGTCGCGGCTGGCTGGAGCGAATGGTCGACGCGGCCGGCGAGGAGGCACCGGCGCTGCGAGCCAACGCGCTCACCGGTGCCGGCAACCTGGCCTTTATGCAGGGCGACTTCCAGGCCGCTTCAACCTTCCACGAATCGAGCCTTGCCCTCCACCGCCGGATGGGCGATCGCCAGAGCGTTGCCTACGCGTCCAACAACCTGGCCAATGCCGCCCTCCAGCTCGGGGATCATGCGCGAGCGCGGGCGCTCTACGAGGAGGCCATTGCCCTGACCAGCGAGCTCGGCGATCGACGCGGGGCGGCGTTCGGGTCGATCAACCTTGCCGACGTCGCCACCCGCCAGGGTGATCTCGACGCGGCTCGGGCGCTCCACGAGGAGACGCTGGCGACGACCCGCGAGCTCGGGGACCGTTGGATGGAAGCGTTTGCCCTCGACAGTTTTGCGCGCGCGAAGGCCTGGGCGGGCGATCGAGAGGCGGCCCGCTCGCTTCACACCCAGGCCCTCACGATCCTCGAGGAGATGGGTGACCGACGAGGCATTGCCCGGGTCCTGACCCATCTGGCGGAGCTGTCGCTGGGCGATGGCGACACGACGAAGGCGCGCGAGCTGTTCCGTCAAGGCCTGGCCATCCGCCAGGACCTCGGCGACATGCCCGGCCTGGCCGGGGCGATGGAGAACCTGGCCGGCGCCGTTGGCGCCGAAGATGCCGAAGCTGCCGCCCGCCTCCACGGTGCCGCCGCTTCGCTGCGCGAGGCGATCCGCGCGATGATCCCGCCCCAGGCGGCGGCCACCAACGACCGGAACCTGGCCGACCTCGAGGCGCAGCTGGGTAGCGACCGGTTCGAGGCCGCCCGTCGCGAGGGTCGCTTGATGACCCCGAACGAGGCCCTCGCTACGCTCCTTCCCTGACTTCGACGATCTCGTCGGCGAGCAGCCCGTGTGCCTCTTGGTGGACGGCCCTGGCCGCCTCGGCGCTCGGTGCTTCGGCCAGACAGAAGACCTTGCCGGTCGCCTCGTCGTACCAGTACCGCAGGTAATTCACTCCGTGCTTCGCCTGGACGGCAAGATCGGCGGCATGGGCCTTGGCCACGGCCTCTCCGGTCAGTCCGGGGATCTTCTTGTGCGTGTCGAGATAGAGCGGCATGGACTGGAGTCTCCTGAGGCTCGAACTGCGGGTGCGTTGCCAACGACTAACGTACCTTAGGCCGATCTAGGGATATCGGGAGGAATCAGATGACCCTGCGCGAGATCCAGGAGCCGATCAAGGCACGCTACCGGGACGAACCCGGCGCGGCGCGGATCACGCTGCGGGCAACGGGCAGCACGGCCGCCGATGCGATGAGCTGCTCGGTCGACCTCGGGCGCGCGCTCTACGCCGCCGGCGCTCACCCGGGCGTGGGTGGCAGCGGTAGTGCGGCCTGTTCCGGTGACCTGCTCCTGGGGGCGCTCGCTGCCTGCGCCCAGCTCACCTGCCAGATGGTGGCCGCCAACATGGGCCTCGAGGGCGTGACGGTCTCGGTCACGGTCGAGGGCGACCTGGACCTGCGCGGGACGTTGGGCACGGCCGACGTGCCGGTCGGATTCGAAACGATCCGCGTTCGGTTCGGGCTCTCGGGCGACGTGCCAGAGGAGCGCCTCGACAAGCTCAAGGAGCGGACCGAACGCTACTGCGTGGTGCTCCAGACGCTCCTCGCCCCGCCGGCGATCGACGCCAGCTGGAAGGTCGACTGACTGACGGGTCCCGGGCACCGGCTGCAATGCGCTTGCAAGCGGGAGGCCCAGTCCACGTAGACGGCGGGCAGACGAGCCGGCGCACGCTGGCTGGATCGAGATCGGGATGGGCCGGGGTGTCGGTCGTTCGTCGGGCGGGCGGTGCGCAGGTTCCGTACCCTGAAAGGACCGGTGAGCGCCGTGAAGCCGAACCACATCCTCGGTGGTGCCACACCCAGCCGCGTGCTCGCAGTCGTTCCCATTGTCTGCCTGGCCGTCGTCCTGGCGGGATGCGGCAGCAACGCCTCGAGCACGGCGCCTGGGACTGCCGCGGGCCAATCGCAAGCGGCAACGCCGCCGGCCTCGGCGCAGACGACCGGCCAACCCCCGAGCCAGGGTGTCGGTGAGGCGCTCCAGCGGGAGTTCATCGCGGTCGTCGGCGAGGTCAACCCAGCGGTCGTGCTCATCCAGACACCCAGCGGTCTGGGCTCCGGCGTGATCTTCGACACCAAGGGCGATATCGTCACGAACGCCCATGTGGTCGGCAACGACAAGACCTTCGTCGTGATCACCTCGGACGGTCGCGATTCCAAGGCGACGCTCGTCGGGACGTTCCCGGTCAACGACATCGCGGTGATCAAGACCGCGGCACCCGGCCCGCCACCGGCCACGTTTGGCGACTCCTCGAAGCTCGTCGTGGGCGACGTCGTCCTGGCGATCGGCAACCCCCTCGGGCTGCAGAGCAGCGTGACCGAAGGCATCGTCAGCGCGACGGGTCGTACGGTCAACGAGGAGGGCGGCACCGCCCTGCCCGGCCTCATCCAGACCAGTGCCGCGATCAACCCGGGCAACAGCGGGGGCGCCCTGGTCGACCTCGCCGGAGAGGTCATCGGCATTCCGACCCTCGCCGCCGGCGACCCCCAGCTCGGTGGTGCGGCGCCAGGGATCGGCTTTGCGATCCCCAGCAACGCAGCCAGCGACATCGCGACCCAGCTCATCGAGCACGGTCGCGTCGTCTCGACCCACCGGGCCTATCTCGGCATCCGCGCCGCGAACGTGGAGCCACCCCAGGCGGTTCTCGTCTACTCGGTGGATCAGGGCGGCCCGGCCGCCCAGGCGGGGATCCAGCCCGGCGAGCTGATCGTCTCGATCGATGGCACGCCGACACCCGACGCGGCCGCCCTCGCCGCCGTCCTGGCCAACCTCGCCCCCGGTCAGACCGTGACCGTCAAGGTTCTCAGCCGGGACGGCTCCACCCGGGACGTGAAGGTGACCCTCGGGGAGCTGCCCGGCTAGCTCACGAGAGTTGCCGGCGGCGTCTTGACGAACACCGCCGCGGGTTGGTATTTTGGTGATTGCCAAATTCGCCAGATGACGAAATGAACCGCGTTTACCGTGCCCTCGCCGACCCCACCCGGCGCCGCGTCCTGGCGCTCCTTCGCGAGCGCGACATGACTGCCGGTGAGCTCGCCGCGCAGTTCGACTTGTCCTGGCCGACGATGTCCGGTCACTTCGGGGTCCTGCGTGAAGCGGATCTTGTCAGTGCGGATCGTGAGGGCTCGACGATCCGCTACCACCTCAATGCGAGCGTCCTGGAGGAGGCGATGCTGGCCCTGATGGACGCGTTTCAGATCGAGCCAGCCACAAAGCGGGGGCGGACCCAATCCAAGGTCGCGGGGCCCAAGACCAGATGAACCCGCGCCGACCGTTGATCCTCAGCCTGGCGATCGTCCTGGCGATGGTCGCGATCAGTGCGTTCGGCTGGGTCCGTCTTCCGGACGACGCCCAGTTGCCCATTCACTGGGGTCTCGATGGCAGCCCGGACGGATTCGCGCCCAAGTCGATCGCCCTGCTGATCGGCCCTGGGCTTGGCCTGGTGCTGACCGCTCTGTTTGCCCTGCTCCCCAGGCTCGAGCCGCGCCAGGACCACCTGGAGCGCTCGGTCAAGCCCTACCAGGTGGCCTGGATCGGTGCGCTCGCTCTGGTCCTCGTCGTCCATGGCACGGTCGTCCTGGCCGGTCTGGGGGTCGCGGTGGACGTCAGCCGGGTGATTGCGGGCGGCGTCGGCGCACTCTTCGTGGCCCTCGGCAACTGGCTGCCCAAGACCCGCAGCAACTTCATCCTGGGCGTTCGGACGCCGTGGACGCTCTCGAGCGAGCGGTCCTGGTCGGTCACCCATCGGCTGGCCGGTCGCGGGTTCGTCCTCCTGGGCATCGTGCTGGTTGGCCTGGCGGTCGCGGGCGCGCCCGGACCGGTTCTCATCGGGGTGCTGCTGGTCGGTCTGACCGCGCTGGTCAGCGCTTCGGTCGCTGTCTCGTATCGGGTCTGGCGGGCGGACCCCGATCGCCTGCCGCTCGGTCGCCACAACGGGGCCTCGTAAGGTGACCCTCGAGTCGACGCTCCCGATCCTGGTGCCGCTGATTGCCGTCCAAATTGCCTTGATCTTCATCGCCCTGCGCGATCTCGCCCGACCGGAGCGACGGGTCCGAGGCGGTGACAAGCGAGTCTGGGCACTCATCATCGTGTTCGGCGAACTCCTCGGGCCGCTCCTCTACCTCGCCGTGGGCCGGGTGGAAGAATGATCACGGGCGCGCCCGGGACCGCCCCATCGGCGGTTCCGTCGACCGCCGCCCCCGCCATCCGGACCCTCGGGCTCACGAAGCGGTTCGGGTCGATCCTGGCCGTCGACCGCCTTGACCTCGAGATCCCCGCGGGTTCCATCTTCGGCCTGCTCGGCCCCAACGGAGCCGGCAAGACAACGACGATCCGGCTCATGGTCGGGCTCGCTCGGCCGGACGCTGGCTCGGTCTCGGTCGGGGGTCTGGATGTAGCGCGCGATTCGACCGAGGTCCGCCGCCGTGTCGGTGTCCTCGACCAGGACCCGCGCTTCTACGGCTGGATGACCGGCCGCGAGCTCCTGACGCTGGCGGGCCGTCTGGTCGAGGTGGGGGCCCGGTCGCTTCGAGGTCGGGTCGCCGAGACCCTCGAGCTGGTCGGCCTGACCGATGCGGCGGATCGGCGGATCGGCGGCTATTCGGGCGGCATGCGCCAGCGTCTCGGGATCGGTCAGGCGCTCGTCGGCCGACCCGGGTTGTTAATCCTCGATGAGCCGGTCTCCTCGCTCGATCCGGAGGGTCGCCGCGACCTGCTGGCACTCATCGGGGGGCTGCGCGGGACGGCCACCGTCCTGCTCTCTACCCATCTCCTCGCGGACGTCGAGCGGGTCTGCGACCGGGTGGCGATCCTCGACCATGGCCAGCTCGTGACCGAGGGTCCCATCGACCACCTGCTCGATCGGTACGCCCGGCCCATCTACCGCCTCGACCCGGAGCCCGGCCAGGATCCGGCCGTCGCCGACCTCGCCGAGAGACTCCGGAGTCTGCCGTGGGTCAGCGCCGTGGAGCCCGATGCCGGCGGTCTGCGGATCGCGGTGTCCGATGCGCCGAGCGCGGGACGCGACATCCTGGCCGCCGTGGTCGCCCACGGGATGTCGCTCGCGGGATTCGAGCGCCTGCGCCCCACCCTCGAGGACGTCTTCGTCGAGCTGGTCGGTCGCAACCGCGGGGAGGGCCAGGCTCCGGTCGCGGGCGGGCCGGCTCCGGCTGACGGCAGCGAACCGTGAACGGGTTCGCGGTCCTGCTACGCAAGGAGCTCCTCGAGTCGGTGCGGACGCTGCGGCTCCCGATCGTCGCCGGGCTGTTCCTGGTTCTGGGCATCCTGTCGCCCGTCACGGCGCGCTATCTCCGGGAGATCGTCCAGGCGTTCGCGCCTGCCGACATCGGCGTCGTCATCCCGCCACCGACCGCGTCCGACGCGCTCGACCAGCTCCAGAAGAACATTGGCCAGTTCGGGGCGCTCGCCGCGGTCCTGCTGACGATGGGATCCGTGGCCGTCGAGAAGGAGCGCGGGACGGCCGCGTTTGTGCTGGTCAAGCCGGTGGCGCGCGCGGCGTTTCTGGCGGCCAAGGTGGTCGATCTCGGGATCGTGCTCGGCGTCGCCACGGTGCTGGCCATCGGAGCAGGCTGGGCCTACACAGTGATCCTGTTCGGGCCCCAGCAGATCGGGGGCTGGATCGTCCTCGGGGTCCTGCTGTGGCTCTCGACCGGAGCGTATGCGGCGGTCACGTTCGTCGGTTCGACCCTCACCAGATCGTCGCTCGCGGCCGCCGGCATCGGCTTTGGCGGGCTGATCGTCCTTGCGCTGCTGTCGACCGTGCCCCAGATCGGCCGGTACCTCCCCGCCGGTCTTGTGACCCTGGGCAAGGCGGTGGCGCTGGGCCGGACCGCGGCCGGCACCGATGCCCTCGGGCCGATCGTCGCCGTCACCGCGCTGATCGTCACCGCCCTTGCCGCGGCCTGGCTGAGCTTCAGGCGTCAGGAGCTCTAGCCAGGGGCGTACCATCTGACGGAGGCGAATCTTAGGACGCTCCATCGTGGGCACGCCACGGGCGCCCGTTCGCCAGGAGGAGGCCGCCATGGGCGTCGTCGCGTGGATCGTCATTGGTGCGATCGCGGGGTTCATCACCAACATGATCATGGGCGGCAAGGAAGGCGTCGTCGGAACGGTCCTCCTAGGGATCATCGGCGCAGTCGTCGGAGGCTATGTGGCCGGGACGGTCCTCAAGGTCGCCGACGTGACCGGGATCAACGTCGAGAGCATCGTGGTCGCCGTGTTCGGCGGCATCATCGTGGTCGCCGTGTACCGCTTCTTCATGGGTCGACGCGCCGCCGTCTGAGCGCCAGCCGATGCGCTGGCGGTGGGGGCTGCGCCGCGCTGTCCGCCATCGGCCGGTGAGGTGATCGAGCACACGGCTGCGAGCGTCCGTGCGATCATGTGGCCATGAACTGCGTCCGGATGGGCCGCTGTATGTGTCTCGAGCGGGTTGGAGCCTGCTCCGCGTACGCGCCTCTCCGCGGCGAGGCGCCCTGACGCGACGAGCCCGGACCGGCTCTGACCCGCCTCGCCGCCTGTCCACCTTCACCCCCGACTCATCGCGAGGTTCTACATGCCCGCCGACACCGTCACGACCGAATACGCCCGCGCCCTGGCGGAAAACGAACGCTATGCGGCGCAGTTCGATCGGTCGTCGTTGCCGCTTCCGCCCGGACGCAAGCTGGCCGTCCTGGCCTGCATGGATGCTCGTCTGACCGTCGAGGATGTTCTCGGCATCCGGACCGGGGATGCTCACATCATCCGCAATGCCGGTGGCCTGGCCACCGACGACGCCATCCGTTCGCTGGTCATCAGCCAGCAGCTCCTCGGCACCGAGGAGGTCATCGTCATCGAGCATACGGGCTGCGGGATGCTGACCTTCCAGGATGAGGAGGTCCGCCGTGACATCGCCGCTCGGACCGGCACCGACCTCGATTTCGCATTCCACGCGTTTCCAGAGCTGGACTCGAACCTGCGCTCGCAGGTCGAGCGCATCCGCGCTCACCCCTGGATCAAGGACGTGCCGGTGCACGGCGTGATCTACGAGGTCGAGACCGGGCGCCTCCGCGAAGTGGACTGACCCTCAACCGGGGAGTGGCCGGACGTCCTGCCACTCCCCGCACCTTCAATCCGGGCTGTGCCCCGGGACTACGGGATCAGGCGCGGTTGGTAAACCACACGGTCGGTGCGCCGTCGACCCCGGCGCTCTCCATCGCCGCTCGCAGGTCGGGGCTGCCGGCGAACGCGTGAGCGGCCTCGATCGTGTCGAAGTCGTGGGTCACGGTGACGTCGTTGGGATCGTCGGCTGAGCGGTAGACCGCCTCGGCCTTGACGCCGAGCGCCTGCTGAGACGGGGCGAAACCGTCATACACGCGACGCCATGCGTCGTAGTCACCCACCCGGTGTCGAATGAACATCCTGGCCATGACGCACCTTCCTCACTGGAGCCCCGGCGGCGGAACATCCTCCCCGACCGCTCGAGAAGTAACTGTACCAGCAGTCTCTGACATGTCAACAACTGTTTTGGGCGTAGTTGCCAAGACATCTTCTGTCGGATACGCTGGTGTCGTGAAGCAAGACGACGACCCCAGCCGACCCGATGCCCTCTGGATGGACGCCTGGCGTGGGGTCCTGTACGCAAGCGCGAGGGTCCTGGGCGTGGCCGACCCGGAGCTCAACACGAGTGTGGGATTTCCGCTCACTTGGCTCGACATCCTGGCCCAGCTCTACGACGCGCCGGGCAACAAGCTGCGGATGCAGGAGATCCAGGAGCGATCGCTGTTCACGCGCAGCGGGATCACCCGGCTGGTCGATCGCATCGAGGCGGCCGGCCTCGTGCGGCGCGAACCCGTCGTGGGCGATCGCCGCGGCGTCCTCGTTGGGCTGACCCCTGAGGGGCTGCGTCGTCATCGGGAGGCGTTCGAAGCCCATCTACCGGTGATCGAGCGAGAGTTCGGGCGCCGGCTGACGTCCGAGCAGCAACGCGCCGTGGCCGAGGCGCTGGCCCCCTTCTGGCACGACGCGCAAGACGCGACGAGCGAGTGACGCTGCTGGTCTGGGCGACGCCGCGGAGCGCTGAGCACCCGGCCCAGAAATGACATGACCGGCCGAAGCCGGTCATGTCGCGGTTCAGCTGGGCGGTCAGGGCAGCTGGATCAGCTTCGTTCCGCCGACCAGAGCGTTGGCCGCCTGCTTGAACAGCTCCGACAGCTTGGTGCTGGCGCCAGCCGACTTGGGCAAGCAGAAGAAGTGGTCGAGGTCGTCGTTCTCCGTGCCAGGGCAGCCGTTGTCGTCGAGAGAGCTCTGCGTCGCCATGCTGGCCAGCAGAGAGGTGGCCTTCCGGCCGCTCCACGGCGCTGCCGTATCCGGGCAGTTGATGTTGTTACTGCCATCGAGGCCGAAACCGATCGTGAAGATCTCGATGCCGGAGCTCTTGGCTGCCGTCGCGGCCGCGTCCGACTGTGCGCAATAGTTGGGGCCGCTTGTCGTCGAATTGTTGGGCTGGCCGTCGGACATCAGGAGGATGCCCTTCGGCACGCCGGCACGACCATGCTGGATCAGCTCGTAGGCGGCCGCTGTGATCGGGTCACTGAGATCGGTCCCCGTGCTGGAGTTCGTGTAGCAGCTGATGGCTTGGGCGAGGGCACTGGTCGAGCTCGAGTAGCTCTGCTCGTTGGGTGAACCGGCGCCGGTCAGGCCGACCGGCACCCAGCGATCCAGGTCGGCGGGGTACGCTGCCGTCCCGATCGTGGTGTCCGGCTTGGTGATGCACGATGGTGAGGCCTTGCTTGGGCCGAGCATCGCGAGTCCAATCCACTGCTCCGCGGGGTTGTACGCCTTGCGGACTGAATCGGCGGCGTTACGGGCGTTGGTGGTGTCGACACCGTTCATGCTCGAGGTCCGGTCGACGACCATCACGAGGTCCACGGGTTCCGAGGGCTTTGCTCCGCAGGGACCCTTGCACGCTGCGGACAGCACCGTTTGGGTCGTGCCGGTCTCCACGCCCACGGCGGGACCGAAGTTATAGGGCACGGTCGCCGCACTCTCGAGGACGATCGTGTTACACGTGTCGCCCTTGGCCGGGATACAGACAGCAGTGCAGATGGTCGCGCTGCATGTCCACACGGCGCCGGCTCCCGGATCGCAGACGGCGGGAACATCGGACAAACGGGGTGCGCCTCCGCTGCTCCCAATGACACAGCGATAGCCCACGGTCACCCCCGGCGGCAGCCCCCCCGGGTAGTTGTCGGCCGCGTACTGGAGCGCGATCGCGCTGGCGTTCGACGCATCGGCGGGAAGCTGGGAAGCGCCCGCGAGGGCCCCGGCGTCGAGGGCGTTCCACAGGTTCTGGTTGGCGTTCCTGAGGACTCCCACGTCGATCACCAGCGCGGCGGCGCCCATGATCACGACCAGGACGAGGACGAACAGGATGATGATCTGGCCGTGCTCGCGCTTCCGTGCCTTCGGTGGCTGTGACACGTTGCTTCCTCTCGGCGTGGTCGATTCCATGACGTTCACGCCTACTCGATCCGCATCTGGACGGTCGACGACATGTCGAGCTGGTTCCCGAAGGCCAGGGGCCAGAGCATCTGGTACTTGTATCCGACCTTGACCTCGACGCCGTCGCCCGAGACCCACTGGGGCGAGGCGCAGCTGACGAAGGTGGTTCCCGAAGGCCGCTGGCAGTTGACGGTGATGGTCAGCTTCGTCTTGTCGAGGCCGCCGGTCATCGCCTGGACCCGCGCGTCGACCGCCGCGGTCGGGTCGCCGGTGGTGACGACGCCGAGGCGCGCGCCTTCGCGGGCCGCGTTGATGATCGTCATCTGCGAATAGAGCCCCAGGCCGAAGTCGAGGATCCCGGCGAGCACCAGAAGGAAGACGGGTAGAACGACGGCGAACTCGACCAGGGATTGACCGGCCCGACGCTTTCTGCCCGCTCGGGCGGTCCCTCGTTCGATCCGGCTCACGTTCACATGGACTCCTTCGGCGTCACTGGCCCGGCGTGTGCAGCTCAGGGCGCGGTTCCCCCGGCACCTGCAGAGGACACGAGAGTGACGCAACGAGCTTTCAATGAAACTTTCATCGGTGACCTATAGCACCACTTTCTGGTGCCCGCCGGCACCGCTCCCGAGACCTGGGCGATGCAATGCGGGGCCACAACTCGGCCGGCGTGGCGACGTATCCTGCGCAGGGTGGAGGCCAGCAGACCGGACCCGAGTGCCGACGCGACGCCGCTCCTCGAGGCCCGTGGCCTGTCCAGGTCGTTTCGGGGCCTCCAGGCACTGGTCGACTACGAGCTGCGTCTTGCGCCGCTGACGATCCACGGCGTGATCGGCCCGAACGGCGCCGGCAAGACCACCTTGTTCCACCTCCTGTCCGGGTTCCTCCGACCGTCGCGCGGCACGATCGCGTTCGAGGGTCGCGACATCACCGGCACGGGCGCCGCCCGGGTTGCGCGGATGGGCATCGGCCGCACCTTCCAGAACATTCGCCTCTTCGGGGAGCTGTCAGTCCTCGACAACGTCAAGATCGCGCTCCAGAGCCAGGCGCAGCCATCGTTCGTGGCCACCCTCATCTCGAGCCCATCCTTCCGGCGGGGCGAGCGGCAGCTGGACGAGCGCGCGATGGAGCTCCTCGAGCTGTTCGGCCTGACCGGCCAGCGCGATCGATCGGCGCGCAACCTGCCCTACGGCGACCAGCGCCGGCTCGAGATCGCCCGCGCGGTCGGCATTCGGCCCAAGGTTCTCCTGCTCGACGAGCCGAACGCCGGGATGAACCCGATCGAAACCCAGGAGCTGCTTGGCCTGATCCGCAGGTTGCGCGATGAGCTGAGCATCACGATCGTGCTCGTCGCCCACGACATCCCCCTGGTCATGAACCTGTGCAACCGGATCCAGGTCCTGAACTACGGGCGGCTCATCGCCGAGGGCGATCCGGCCGCGGTCCGGACCAATCCGGACGTCATTGCCGCCTATCTGGGGCAGGCACGCCATGCTTGAGCTGGACGACCTGCACGTCCGCTACGGCAGCATCCGGGCCCTCCAGGGCGTGTCCCTGACCGTAGCCCACGGTGAGCTCGTGGCGCTGATCGGCTCGAACGGGGCGGGCAAGACCACCGTCCTGCGCACGATCTCGGGACTCCTGCGGCCATCCAGCGGTTCGGTCACGTTCGAGGAGGCCGACATCAGCCGGGCCCCGACCGACCGGATCGTCGCGCTGGGCATCTCCCACTGTCCGGAGGGACGGCGGATTTTCGGCAGCCTGTCGGTCGGTGAGAACTTGCGCCTGGGCGCCGTGGCGCAGACCGACAAGCAGGCGACGGCGGCCGATCTCGAGATGGTGTTCAGCCTCTTCCCGTTGCTCAAGGAGCGCATCGGCCAGGCGGGCGGGACGCTGTCGGGCGGCGAGCAGCAGATGCTGGCGATCGGTCGCGCCCTGATGAGCCGCCCGCGGCTGCTCTTGCTCGACGAACCGTCGCTCGGTCTCGCGCCATTGATGGTCGAACGGATCTTCGAGACGATCGCCGAGCTCAAGGGCCAGGGCCGGACGATCCTGCTCGTCGAACAGAACGTCCATCACGCCCTTGACATCGCGGACCGCGCCTACGTCCTCGAGTCCGGCCGGATCACCCTGGAGGGTGCGGCCGAGATCCTGCGCCGTAACCCAAAGGTGGAACAGTCCTACCTGGGCGTTGGCGGCGTCTCGGCATGACCGACTACGTCATCCAGCAGATCGTCAACGCGCTGAGCGCGGGCAGTCTGTACGCGTTGATGGCCGTCGGGCTGGCGATGGTCTTCGGGATCCTGCGCCTGATCAACTTCGCCCACGGCGACCTCATGATGATCGCGGCCTACCTCGCCGTCTTCTGCCTGGGGGCTGGACTGCCGCTCGAGGCGGCCTTGCCGATCATGGTCATCGGGACCGTGGTCGTGGGCCTGCTCATGGAGCGGATCGCCTACCGACCGATCCGGGGCGCGCCCGACGTGGCGATGCTGCTGACCTCCTTCGCGGTCGGGCAGATCCTCCAGAACGGGACCCTGCTGACGACCCGGCTGGCCGGCAAGCCGACTCTGATCGCCTTCCCGAGTCCCGAGCAGCTGAGTGGCGTGATCACGATCGGGGCGATCACCGTGCCCAGGGTCAACCTGGTCAGCTTCGTCGCCGGGATCGTCCTGCTCGGTCTGCTCAGCCTGTTCGTGACCAGGACGACCCTGGGCCTGTCGATGCGCGCCGCGGCGGCCGACCTGACCGCAGCCCGACTGATGGGCATCAAGGTCAACCGGGTCGTCGCGACCGCCTTTGCCATCGGCGCGGCTCTGGCCGCGGTGGCCGGCTTCCTGTATTCGGTCCAGGCCGGCCAGATCAACCCGTACATGGGCTTCACCCCGGTCCTCAAAGCGTTCATCGCGGCGGTCATCGGCGGCTTCGGCAGCATCGCCGGCGCGGTCCTGGGCGGCTACGTCCTGGGCTTCCTCGAGGTCCTGGTCACGGCTCTGGCCGGGATCGGCGACCTGCTCCCGGCGGGCTCGGTCTCGCCCGAAGTTCGCGGGTTCCTCCAGCAATGGCTGCCCAGCGGGCTGGCGAGCTACCGCGACGCCGTCGTGTTCATCGTGCTGATCCTGGTCCTGCTCGTGCGGCCGCAGGGGATCCTCGGCAGGCGCGACCTGGGAGACCTCGAATGACGGCACGCCGTCGAGCCGCCGGCCCGCTCTTGGTGATCGCCCTGGCGTCGGTGGCGCTGGCGGTGCTCGACGCCAGCGGCCAGGCGTTCTGGCAGGGCCTCGTGATCAACCTGGGTCTGTTCATCATCCTGACGGTCAGCCTCAATCTGACCAGCGGGTTCACCGGTGTGTTCTCGCTGGGGCAGATCGGGTTCATGGCTCTGGGCGCCTACGTCTCGGCGATCCTCACCCTGCCGCTCCAGGAGAAGGGCGCCTACCTGCCCAACCTGCCGTCCTGGATCGCGGGGGTCCACCTGGACCAGGTGATCGGTGCCGTTCCAGCCGGCTTCCTGATTGCCACCCTGATCGCGGCAACGCTGGTCAGCGCCGTCGCCTGGCTCGTGGGGCGAGTGCTGATGCGCCTGTCCGGCCACTTCGTCGCGGTGGCGACGCTGGGGTTTCTGGTGATCGTGCGGGTGGTCCTGTTCAACGCCGACGCCTTCACCCGCGGCTCGCGGACCTTCTCCAACGTCACGCCGTACACGAACCTGTGGTGGGTCGCGGCCTGGACCCTGGTCGTCGTCTACGTCGTGTGGCGGATCAAGCGATCGTCCTATGGCCGGGACATGTTCGCCCAGCGCGAGGATCGGGTGGCGGCCCAGGCGGTCGGCATCCGGGTGATGGATCCGCGCCTCCTGGCGTTCGTGGTCGGCGCGTTCTTCTCCGCCGCAGCCGGTTCGCTCTATGCCCACTTCATCACGTCGTTCTCGCCAACGGTCTTCTACTTCGATTTGACCTTCCGGGTCATCACCATGCTGGTCATCGGCGGGATGGGTTCGGTGAGTGGGTCGATCCTCGGCGCGATCTTCATCGTGGGGCTGGGCGAGGCGCTCCGCCGGATCGAGGACGCCAGCCTGCTCTACGGTCTCAGCTCGATCGTCCTGGCCATCATCTTCATCGTGGTCATCATCGTCCGACCAGCCGGGCTGCTGGGCCAGCGCGAGGTGCCCCTCGATCGACTGTTCGACCTGACGTGGTGGCGGCGGCT
>JAXDKT010000096.1:0-10858 GCA_034666965.1 Chloroflexota bacterium
GTGCGGGCCTCGATGTCCTCCACGCGGCTCTGCTCGACATGCGCGACCGCGTCATGGCCGACCGCGCCGACCGCCAGTCCCCCGGCGTCCGGATGGCCATCGACCGGGTCTTCTCGGTCAAGGGCCGCGGGCGCGTCGTCACCGGCTCGCTCCGGGGCGGTCGGCTGGAACGGGGCGCCGTCCTCCGCCTCGAACCCGGTGGGCGCTCCGCCCGGGCCCGGGAGATCCAGGTCCACGGCGGCGTGGTCGAGGCGGTCGACGGTGGCGGGCGCGTCGCGCTCAACCTGGCCGGGATCGACCGGGAGGGACCCCACCGCGGCGCGGTCCTGACCACGGATGCTGGCGTCCGCGCGAGCGACCGCTTGCTGGCGATCCTCAGGGCGCCGGCGCGCCTCGATGACGGGGCCGCGGTCCGAGCCCGCGCCGGATCGTGGCCGCTGCCGCCCGGCTCGACCTACCGGCTCCACCTCGGCACCGAGTCCGTCGACGCCACGATCCGCCGCGGCCGGCGCGACTCGACCCAGCTGCCCGACGGCCGCCGGGTCGTGACCTTGCGCCTGGCTCGTCCGATCGCCGTCGCAGCGCAGGATGCGTTCGTGCTCCGCGTTCCGTCACCGGCGGCCACCGCCGCCGGTGGGCAGGTTCTCGATCCGAGTCCACCGATCGGTGCCTCAGGGCGCCGGACCTCGCCGGATGACCTGGCTGCGTTCGCCCTGGCACGGCTGTCCGGCGATCCTGTCGGGGAGCTGGCGGCTCGCGCCCGGATCCACGGGCTGCTGGCGCGATCCGGGGGCGCCGGCCCGGTTGCCGGGGCGCGCGATCTCGGCCGGTGGCTGCTGGCCGAAGACATCGCGGCCGCCCTCGAGGCCGAGGCGATGGACCTCGTCGCGGCGCGCCACGCGGCCGCGCCGCTGCAGGCCGGAGCGCCGCTCGCCGAGATCCGCCGGGCCCTGGCGCGCTCGCTCCGGCGGCGAGCGTCGGCCATTGACACCGTCGCGACCGAAGTGGCCGGGGCGATGATCGGCGGGCTGGTGGAAGACGGCCGCCTGGCTCGGGACGGCGATCTGCTGCGCGATCCGCAGCGGTCCTCGGGCGGGTTGCCGGCGGAGGTGCTCGGCGCCATGGATCGTCTCGAGACGGCCCTCGCAACGCCCGCGCCGCCGTCGTTGGCCGACGCCATTCGTGCGACGCGCTGCCCGGCGGAAGGCGTGCGCGCGCTCGAGTCGAGCGGCCGGATCGTCCGGGTCGCGGACGACGTCGCCTGGGCCGGGACCACCTACCGCGACCTCGAGACTCTCGCCCTCCGTCTCGCCGAGCTGGGGCCGCTCACCCCGGCCGCACTCCGCGACGCGACCGGGACGAGCCGCAAGTACGTGATGGCCCTGCTCGAGGATCTGGCCCGGCGGGGCGTTCTGCGCCGGACCCCCGAGGGCCACGTCCGCGGACCGCGAGCGCCCCGATGACACCCCACGCTGGCGACGGAATCGTGCTGGCCGGCGGCCGGTCGAGTCGCTTCGGGCGTGACAAGCTGGTCGAGCCGATCGACGGCGCGCCGCTCCTGTGGCGGCCGATCCGGGCGCTGGCCGCCGCGGGCTGCGTCCACGTCCTGGTCGTGGTCGGGCCCGACGGGGCCGAACCGAGCCTGCCGCCCGAGCTCAGGTCGATCGTCCAGCTCGCGCGCGACTCGGAGCCGTTCGGAGGACCGCTCGTGGGGCTGCGTGCCGGACTCGCCGCAAGCGAGGCCCCGCGGGTCGTGGTCGCCGCCGGCGATCAGCCAGCGCTCCGACCCGAGCTGCTGCGACTCCTGGCCTCGACAGCCGCCGCCGCGGCGGCACCGGCGGCGGTCGTGCTGGTCGACCCGGCTGGCATCCGGCGACCGCTGCCGTGCGCGCTCGATCGCCGGCTGGCCCTGGCCGCGGCGGAAGAGCTCCTGGCGACGGGGGAGCGTCGCCTTCGGACGATGCTCGAGCGGCTGGTGTCCGTCGTCCTGGAGGAGCCCACCTGGCGGGTCGCCGACCCGGACGCCAACTGGACCCTCGACATCGACGCGCCCGCGGACCTGCCGACTGGCGCTAGCCGCCGAGAGCGGCATCCTCATGGACCGGCACGCCCTCGATGAACGTGGCCACCACCCGCGCCTGACCGATCTGACCGGCCCCACGGTCGAACAGGTCGCGGTCGAGGACGATGACGTCGGCCAGCTTGCCGACGGTCAGGGAGCCGGTGGCGTCGTCCTGGTGCTGGACGTAAGCCGAGCCGAGGGTGAAGGCGCGGACGGCCTCGTCGAGGGTCAGCCGCTCCTCGGGCAGGAACGGCGGATGGTCGAACCCGGGCTCGCTGTAGGCGCGGTTGACCGCGATCTCCATCTCCAGCAGCGGATCGGCCGTGGTCACGCTCCAGTCCGAGCCCATCGCCAGGCGGGCACCGTGCCGGAGCAGGGACTTGAAGGGGTACTGCCAGGTCGAGCGCTCCGGCCCCAGGAACGGGATCGTGAGCCGATCCATCTGCGGCTCGTGGCTGGCCCAGTAGGGCTGGGCGTTGGCCACCACGTCCAGCTGGGCGAAGCGGGGCAGGTCGGTCGGGTGGATGACCTGGATGTGGGCGATGTGATGGCGACCGTCGCTCGGGCCGTTGGCGGTCCGGGCCACCTCGACCGCGTCGAGCGCCTCGCGCACCGCCCGATCGCCGATCGCGTGGAAGTGGACCTGGAATCCGGCGCCGTCCAGCAGGGCCGTCACCCGGCGCAGGCGCTCGGGCTCCACGAACAGCATCCCGGTGCGATCCGGGGAGCCACCGTCGGCCGGCAGATACGGTTCGAGCAGCGCACCGGTGAAGGTCTCGAGGACGCCGTCGACCATGATCTTGACCGAGGTGCTGCGGTATCGCCCGAACTCGCCGGCAGCGCGTCGGGCCTTGAGCTCCTCGACGCCGCGCTCGTCCCAGCCGCGGTCCCACCAGAGGGCTCCGACGACCCTGGCCGTCAGCTGGCCGCGCCCGGCGACGGCGAGGTAGGCCGCCTGGTCGATCGGCCTGACGATGGCGTCCTGCCACGAGGTGATCCCCAGGGCATGGAGCCCGGCCTGGGCGTGGAGCAGGCCAGCCTCGACGTCGGCCTGCGTGTCCGGCGGAATGATCCGTTCGACCAGCTCGGCGGCGGCCTCGTGGAGGATGCCACTGGGCGAGCCATCGGGGTCGCGCTCGATCCGCCCGCCGACCGGATCGGGCGTGTCGGCGGTGATCCCGGCCAGGGCCAGCGCCCGGGAGCTGACCCAGGCGCTGTGGCCGTCCCGGTTCGGAACGAAGGCAGGTCGATCCCCCACGGCGGCGTCGAGTTGACGTCGATGGGGCGTCCCATTCGGGAAGGCGCCCATGTACCAGCCGCTGCCCAGGATCCAGGGATCGTCGGGATGGGCCTGGGCGTAGCGACGGAGGAGGTCGACCACCTCGGTCGCGTCATACGGCGCCCGGCCGGCTGGTTCGCGGAGGTCGCAGCGGAGCGCGTCGAGTCCCGAGCTCGGTGGATGGATGTGGGCGTCCTGGAAGCCGGGCAGGACCGTCCGGCCACGCAGCTCGATGACCCGGGTTCGCGGGCCGATCAGCCCGTCCACCTCGCGATCGGCGCCGACGGCCGCGATCCGACCAGCCCGGATGGCGACCGCCTCGGCCTTCGGCCGCGCGTCATCGACGGTGTGGACGGCACCACCCCGGAGGACGATGTCTGCGGCGGGCTCGGACGGCAACGACGACTCCACGAGCGGCGGCGGGACGTGCACCACCATGCCATGGCCCGACCTCCGTCGTGCCTGCCGGCTCACCCTCCGCGACGCCCTCCAGGGCGGGTACCATCACGCTCGTGGCGAGCGTGCATCTCCTCCATGCCGGATATACCGGCCATCGGGTCGGCAGCAGCGTGGTCCTGGTCCGCGACGGCGATGCCTTGATCGTGTCCGACCCGGGGATGGTCGCTCGGCGGTCGCTGATCCTGGACCCGCTGGCGGCCCTGGGCGTCCAGCCCGAGGCGGTGACCCACGTCTTCCTGAGCCACCACCACCCCGATCACACCGTCAACGTCGCGCTCTTCCCAAACGCAGAGGTGGTCGACTTCTGGGCTCGCTATAAGGACGACCTGTGGCTCGACCACGAGGGCGACGGCCATGCCCTCAGCCCCAATGCCGAGCTCTGGCTGACGCCTGGTCACAGCGAAGAGGACGCCACGCTGATCGTTCGCGCCGAGGATGGCGTCCATGCCCTGACCCACCTGTGGTGGCACAGCGACCGGACGCCCGAGGTCGATCCGCTGGGGGCGGACCAGGCCGCGATCGTCCGCAATCGCGAGCGGGTCCTGGCCGTGGCCAACGTCATCGTCCCCGGCCACGGCGCGCCGTTCCGGGTCCGCTAGGCGTTCGACGCCCAGGTTCTCGGATCAGGGCGCTCGGGTGGCCAGGATGTTGAGGCGGACGTAGTCGATCTCCGGTCGTGGCAGGCGGTCGGCGACCTCGTGGACGAACGCGGCCCGGCCGGCCACCGGCAGCCGTTCGAGGTGGGCTCCCAGGACGACCGTCGCCAGGTACGTCTCGAGGGGCTCGCCGGGCTCCAGCGGCGTCGGCTCCGGGTGGAGCCACGTCTCGACCTCGACGAACCCGGCCGCCTCGAGCCGGGTCCGGGTCGTCTCGGGCGTCTCGTAGTGGGTCGGGCCGAGCCAGCCGTCGCCGACCGTGGCCAGGATCGCCCGGATCGAGGCGATGTTGCCGGCGCCGCCGCACTGGGCGACCAGCCGACCGCCCGGGCGGACGACCGCCGCCAGATTGCGGAACAGGGCGGCGTGGTCCGGGACCCAGTGGAACGTGGCCGTCGACAAGATCGCATCGACGGGTGAGGTGAGGGGCAGCGGCCGGCCCAGGTCGGCGATCAGGTACTCCACCCGATCGCCGAACCGCGCCAGCCGGCGGCGTGCCTCGGCGATCATCGAGGGCGAGCCGTCGAGCGCCACCACCGCACCGCGCGGGAGCCGCTCGGCGAGTCGCTCGGTCACCCGGCCGGAGCCGCAGCCGGCGTCGAGGACGCGCTCGTGTCCGGCGAGGACGAGGCGATCGAGCACCGCCGTACCCCAGCGCGTCATGGGATCGGCGATCCGATCGTAGGTCGCCGCGTCCCAGTCCCGGGTCACGCCAGGTCCCGGGTCACGCCAGGTCCGCCCGCGGGTCAGGCGACCGGGCGGTCACCCGCTGCCTCGCCCGACCGCTGGGCCAGGGCCTCGCGCAGGCCCAGCCCGTTGGCGGCGGCGCCCAGGATCAGCAGGCCCGCGCTGACCAGGACGGCCAGCCGAAAGGCCTCGACCGACGCCACCTTGACCGCCTCGGCAAGCGCTGGCGACGCCGACTTCGGAGGTGGATTCAGGGGCGACACCGTGGCGCGCAAGGTCGGGTCGTCGGGAGGCGTGCCGATGGCCGCGGCGACATCGTTGTAGAAGGTGGCGGTGATCGCGATGAACACCAGCGCTCCGATCAAGGGCTGGCCGACCCGCGAGATGGCATTGTTGATCGCCGATCCGAGGCCGGCTCGGCTGACCGGGATCGAGCTCATCAGCGTGCTGGTCAGAGGCGCCACCACGAGGCTGATACCGATCCCGAAGAGAATCATCGTGGGCAGGATGTCGATCAGCGTCGAGGCCGGTGGAATGAGCGTGGGCGGTCGGGTCAGGTCGGCCAGCCATGGCGCGCTGGTACTGGGAATCCGGGCGAACCAGAGCAGTCCCGCGGCCATGATCAGCGGCCCCGCCACCAGGAACCGGCGCGGACCCAGCCGGCCGGCGATGCCGCCCACCTTGGCCGACGCCAGGGTCAGGATGATCCCGACCGGGAGCCCGACCACCGAGGCGGCCACCACGCTGTAGCCCAGCGTGCCCTGGACGAAGATGGCCGAGTAACCGATGAAGACGTACAGCGCCCCGTAGATCAGGAACGTCGACAGGTTGATCACGGCAAACCGCCGATTGCGAAACAGGTCGAGCGGCACCAGCGGATCGCGTCGGCGCGACATGAGCACCGGGAACAGGAGAATTGCAACCAGCCCCACGGCGATGGCCGTCCAGGCCACTGGATCCGCCCACGCCTTCTGCTGACCACGGATCAGGCCAAACGACAGTCCGCCGACGGCCAGGATCACGTCGATCGAGCCCAGCCAGTCGAACCGGCCGGCCTGGCCTTCGCGGACCGACTCGGCCTCACCCCGGGCCAGCCCGACCAGCCCCACGACGGCCAGCGGGAGGTTGAGCAGGAAGGCGATCCGCCAGGAAGCGTACTGGACCAGCAGGCCGCCCAGGACCGGTGCGAACAGGGTGGCCGCCGAGGTGGCCGCCGCCCAGATCCCGAAGGCCCGCGACAGCGCGGCGCCCTCGAACGTCGCCGTGATGAGGGCCAGCGAGCCGGGCACGAGCAGGGCCGCCGCGGCGCCCTGGACGAGACGGAACAGGACCAGGGCTTCGAGACTCGGCGCAATGCCGCACAGGAGGCTGGTCGCGCCGAAGCCGATCAGACCGATGCTGAAGACACGCTTGCGGCCATATCGATCGGAGATCGCGCCGCCCAGGATGAGCAGCGCGGCGAGGACCGCCAGGAAGCCGCTGTTGACGTAGGTCTGGCCCTCGAGGACGCCCAGCAGGCTGGCCGGCAGCTCCTGGCCGATCCGCGGCAGGGCCACGTTCACGATCGTCCCGTCGAGGAAAACGATCGAGGAGCCCAGGATCGCGGCGAGCATGGTCCAGCGCTGACGCGTGGTCATCGGCGCAGTTTACGCGGCTGGGGGGCACAGCCGGGCCCGCCTGCGTCCGCGTCCGGCCAGGTCGAATCGCAGCGCAGCCAGCCTGCCGGTCTGAGCGGCGCCGTCCCACCGGGGCGAGATCGTCGCTAGACTCGCGGCCATGAGCGGACCCGTGGCGCTCCTGGGCGCCGATGAGTTCCTGCCCGCGGTCGCTGCCCTCGACGCCGAGTTGCTGGCCGCCACCGGCCGCGCTCGACCCCGCGTGGTGATCCTGCCGACGGCCTCGGCGCCGGAGGGCGACGAGGTCTTCCAGCGCTGGGCCGCGATGGGCATCGATCACTTCAGCGGCCTTGGCGCGGAGGTCGAGGCGGTCCTCGTTCGCGATCGGGCCGATGCCGACGATCGGGCCAGCGTCCAGGCCGTCGGCGAGGCCGATCTCGTCTATCTGTCGGGCGGCGATCCCAGCCATCTGCTCAACGCGCTGGCCGGAAGTGGCGTGTGGGCCGCGGCCCTGGCCGTCCACGAGCGCGGTGGCGTCCTGGCCGGTTGCTCAGCGGGCGCGATGGTCCTGTGCGCCCGCCAGGCCCTCGTCCGCCGGCCGCCGCACCTGCCGCTGCGGTATGAGCACGCGCTCGGCGTTGTCCCCGGGGCGGCGGCCTTCCCGCACTACGATCGGATCCCCGAGGTCCTGGCCGCGGCGATGATCCTGCGTGCCCCGCGCGGCACCGTCGTGCTCGGACTCGATGAGGGCACGGCCGCCGTCGGCCGCGATGGTGGCTGGCAGGTCCGGGGCCGCGGACGGGTCACGGTCTGGCGCGGCCGCCACCGCGAGCGCTATCGAGATGGCGATGCCTTCCGCCTCTGATCCGGGCCGCCTCTGATCCGTGCCGGTGGCTCCGCGCAGTCGCGGGAGGTCAGCCCGCGGAGTGCGAGCGGAAGCAGTCCGAGCAATAGACGGGACGGTCCATCCGCGGCTTGAACGGGACCTGGGCCTGGTTGCCGCACGATGAGCACAGGACGGCGAAGTACTCGCGCACGGGCCGATCGCCGCGCTCGTAGCCGCGCGGGCCGCCGATGTCGCGCAGGTCGGTGTCGCCGCCGCCCTCGCGTGAAGCGCGCCGGCTAGCCCGGCAGCTGGTGCAACGCTTGGGGTCGGATACGAAGCCCTTCTGCTCGTAGAACTCTTGGTCGGCGGCCGAGTGAATGAACTCGACACCGCAATCGACGCAGGTGAGGGTCCGATCGGTGTACGTCAACCCAGTCCTCCCAGGACATGCTCGAGGCTCGAGGTGCGTCTCGGGCGGACGGAACGACAGATGGGTCGGCGGGGGGCGGGAGAAGCCGGGTGCCGCGCGACCCAGGTATCGATCTCGAGGTGCCTGACTCGGGGCGCACCGGTGATGTGCGGGCAGGATAGCACCGAACACCAGAACGGTCCGTGCGGCCCGCAGCGTCCCCTGGCCGGCCGACAAATGTGTGTCCACGCGCCACCGAACCTGTCACAATGCGGCCCGAGACTCGGGTCGGCGAGCGAGGGACCAGGGGGCTCCTCGCTCGCACCGGATCCTCGCGGAGGAAGGCTCCGACCGGCACGCTGGGCGCTGGCCAGGGGTCAGCAGATGACTCGGGGCTCGGCGTCGCCCAGAGCCGAGCAGGAGGTCCCGCACTCCACATGCTCCGTCTCCTCCAGACGTCCGACGTCCACCTGGGGGCTCGTCATCCATTTCTGGGCGAGCACGCCGTGGATCAGCGCCGCCGGCAGTTCGAGGCGTTCGAGCGAACGGTCGAGCTGGCCACGTCGACGCCGGTCGAGCTGTTCCTCATCGCCGGCGACCTGTTCGACTCGAGCGTCCAGCCGCGCGCCTCGATGGAGCGCGTCGGCGCGGCCCTGGCTCAGCTGGTCGGCGCCGGCATCCCGACCATCCTCGTTCCGGGCAGCTCCGATGCGCCCGGCCGCGCTTCGATCTACCACGCCTACGACCTGGCCAGGCTGGCCGGCGGCGCCGACGGCGCCGGTGTCGAGGTCTTGACCCCCGAGGCACCCGACGCGACGATCCCCGAGCTGACCGTCCGGCTGACCTCGCGCTTCCCGGCCGGCGGCCTGCCCGACGACGGCTGGCGGATCGGAATCGTCCATCGACCCATGCGGCCGCGTGACGACGAGATCGCGGCGTCCGGCGTCGATTATGTCGCCATCGGCGGCCCAAGCGTTGCGTCCTCCGGTCGGGCGGCCACCGTCAGTTGGGGCGTGAGCGGCGCGCCCGAGCTGATCGATCCCAACGAACCGGCCAGCGGCAACGTCCTGCTGGTCACGCTCGACGAGGAGTCGGCGCGCCCCGCCATCGAGCGTCGGGCGGTCGGCCGAACGCGCATGGAGCGGATGGAGCTCGACCTTGCCGAGGTGGCCGACCAGGCCGAGCTCGTCGAGACCATTGCGGCTCGGGCCGACCCGGACCTCGTCCTCGATGTCGGATTGACCGGCGACTGGCCGGACGATCTTGATATCGATGTCGAGGAGGCCGAGGCGAGCCTGGCCGCTCGCTTCTTCCACGTCCGGGTCCACAACCTCGGACAGCCGACGCTGAGCACCGGGTCGCAGCCGGGCGGCGAGACGATCGCGGGGGCCTACCTGCGCGACATGGAGGGCCGCATCGCCGAGGTCGAGGCGAGCGGCGACGGCGAGGCCGGGCGGGAGCTGCGCGAGGCCCTCCGGCTCGGCCGGCGCCTGTTGGCCGGCCGGACGCTCGCTCGATGAGGATCGCCCGGCTCCAACTCCGTGACGTCAAGCGTTACCGGGATCTGCAGATCGACCTCGCGCCCGGTCTCACGATCATTCGCGGCCCCAACGAGTCGGGCAAGTCGACCATCGCCCTGGCCATCGAGCTGGGCTTGACCAGCTCGGTCGGCGCGGACGAGCGGACCTCGATCGATGGCCTCCGGTCATGGGACGCCGAGCCGAAGGCGCGACCGACGGTCGTCCTCGACTTCACGGTCGACGGTCAGGATCCCGATGTGCCCGGCCGAAATGGCACCGTCGAGAAGGCCTTCGGTCCGGCGGGATCGGCCAGGCTGACCTTCGACGGTACGTCGACCAACGATCCGGCCACCGTAGATGCCACGCTGGCGGAGATCACCGGCGTTCCAAGCCCGGCCTTCTTCCGCTCGACGGCTCTCGTCGGGCGCGGCGAGCTGGAAGAGCTGGACGCCACCGAGGCGACCCTGCGCGAGCGACTGTCGGCGTCGATCAGCGCCGCCGACCGGAGCACCGCCTCCGCCGTCGAGGAGCTCAAGCGCGCGCTGGCCGACCTCAAAGTCCGCGGCGAACGGGACCCGGGCCGGCTGCGGATCGCGGAAGAGGCGGTTGCCCGCTCGGAGGCGATCGTGGACGCCGGCGAGGCGGCCCTGGCCCGACTCGCGACGGACCGCGAGGCGCTCAACAACGCCGCGGACACCAGCGCCGCGGCTGCGGCCGAGCTGGACGACCGGCGCGCCCTGCTGGACCAGGCGGTCGCGGGCGAGGCCCTGACCCTCGCCCAGGCCGCGGCCACCGAGCGCCAGGCGCGCTACGAGGAGGCGGTCGCCGCCGCCGCCGAGCTCACTCAGCTGCGCGGCTTGCACCCGTCACCCAATCCCCTCCCGGTCCTGCGCCAGACGGTCGAGCGGTTGCGGACCCTCGACGCCAGGATCGTCGAGCTCACGGGCATGCTGTCGGGCGAGATCCAGGTGGACTACGAAGTGGCTGCGGCCGACACGAGCTGGCGCCGGATCGCGATCGCGGCCCTGATTTTCATCGTCGCCGGGATTGGCCTGGGGGCCGCCGGTCAGCTGCTCGCCGGGCTGGCCGTGCTGAGCCCGGTCGGGATCGGGGTGGGCATCTTCGGGCTGATCGTGGGCCTCATCGCGTTCCGCAAACGCAAATCCGCCCGGGACTTCCGGCGCCAGAAGCAGCTGGCCGAGAACGAGGTCGAGCGGCGCCTCCGGGGACGGTCCCAGATGGAGGCCGAGCTGAGCCAGGCCGAGGCGGACAAGGCCGCTCAGCTGCTGGGCATCGGCCTGCCGGATCTCGCGGCGGCGGAGGAGATGCTCACGCGCGAAGAGG